>NZ_MTEG01000034.1:0-3232 GCF_002108615.1 Klebsiella sp. YJ | reverse complement strand
ATTTCTGAGCTGTTCACGTAATTCATCCGGGGCAGAGATAATATTTGAATGGATAATCTGGAGAGCGACTCTGCGGGCTGATATTGCTGTTTTTCGGCAAGTTTTTAATACCCGCAGGGACTCAATCATGCCATCACGCGTTTTGGGAGTAACTGTCCTGATGCCTGAGAATGCTGCATGAGCGGCACATTCAGCATCAATTGTGTCACTTTTACCCCGTTTGCGTCGCTCCATCCGGTCTGGAGCAGTCACCTCAAGAACTTCTAACCCGGCGTTCTGAAAATAACGAAGCAAACCGGAACCATAGGTACCTGTGCACTCAACACCAATTCGCTTTAATGTCCCAAACGAGGTCATCCATGCCAGCATCTGCCGGTAACCTTGTCGTGTTGTGGAGAAATACTGAGTCCCAAGGACTTTATTGTTCTGATCTACGACAGCGGCAACGTGCAAATCTTTATGTGTATCCACGCCACCCACAACGGCAGCTTCGGTAACTTTATCAACCATGACAGAGCTCCTGTGAGGAAACAGAGTTGAATCTCCAGACAGATAACCCGGACAGGACAGTAACGAGACAAGCCGTCAGGCCCTTCTTGAGTCACGCGCATCGGTGAGGAGATGCCTCGCATGAAGGCGCTTCCGGCAACCGACGGGTCCAGGGCAGGACACAAAAGGTCGATCGCTGTGTGAGTCAGGATGCGGGAAGGTCTTCACTGCATCAGTAATCACACCAATCTGGTTAAACGGCAAACTAAGTGGTGGTAAAGACTGACATCGGCATTATTACTGTCACTGTGGAACATCACTCCCGCTGGTTTACCTCGGGTTTCCCACGCCATTTCCAGCGCTTTGATGGTTAGCTTGCTGTCCGGTGAGAATGACATTGCCCAGCCTACCGGTTTCCTGGCGAACAAATCGAGAACGACGGCGAGGTAAGCCCAGCGCCTGCCTGTCCAGAGTAGAGTAAGAGGCAGGGCGTAGTCGGACTATTTCCCTGCCTCTCCTCCCCGAACCGGACGTGCACCTTTCAGCGCATCCGGCTCTCCATTTAAATGCTGGCGAACGCCATTGCCACTTCTGTAAAGCGCGATGTATACGTGTTTCTGGTCTCCGTCCTCAGATAGGGATTACCTTCGGGTAGCCGCCAGCGGAACAGCTTCTTGCCTTGCCCCACCAACCGGTACAGTATTTCGCCGCTGAGCTTGCCGTGATTGGTTTTACCAAATAAAACCCACGTTTTGCTCTGACCCGGTTTCGGTGATTTACACCACCACCTCATCAGGGAAGCGATACCTGTACGGTATTTGCGGGCCAGCCAGTGAGCCAGCTTCCAGAACACGACACGGTCGATATAACTGAAGACTTTGGCCTTAAAATCAACGAACTGATAGAACATGGCCCAGCCTTTCAGTTTTCGGTTGAGTTGTTCAGCCATATCGACTTTGCTTTCACTGTAGTTGCCTGATAACAGTGCTGTCAGCGATGCGGCGAAGTTTCTGGCTTTCTCCTGCGGGATCGTTGAGACCACTCGCATCTCGCCATAACGACTGCGTTTGCGAATGATCCTGTGCCCCAGAAAGATAAAGCCGTCATTAACATGGGTGATTTTAGTCTTATCCATGTTCAGCCTGAGTTTCAGACTGCCTTCGAGCACACCCCGACACTCCTCCCTGATGGCTTCCGCCTGTGCTTTGGTGCCTTTGACGATGAGGACAAAATCATCGGCATAGCGGCAGTACGCCACCGCGGGTTTCCACTGCCAGTTTTCTCTGACCGCCGTACTTCGGCCCCGTTGGATACTGTTATTCCAGTACCACCGATCTTTTCTGGCTTTCCCGCTCAGGTAGCGCTCATGCAGGTATTGATCGAACTCATTCAGCATGATGTTCGATAATAGCGGCGATATAACACCGCCCTGTGGTACACCTTCACTGGCCGCCCGAAAGAGACCGACATCGATATGTCCCGCCTTGATGGTTTTCCACAGCAGAGTCATGAAACGTGCGTCACTGATCCTGCGGCGTACAGCCTTCATCAGCAGTCGATGATGTACGGTGTCGAAGTAACTGGACAGGTCGCCTTCAATCACCCAGCGTCCCCGGGTTTCACCACAGTCTGTGAGCTGTAATTTCACCGTGCGGATCGCGTGGTGGACACTGCGCTCAGGCCGGAAGCCATATGAGAGCGTATGAAAATCACTCTCCCATATCGGCTCCATCGCCATCAGCATGGCCCGCTGAACAATACGATCCCGCAACGCGGGGATACCCAGTGGTCGCAGTTTGCCGTTGCTTTTAGGGATGTAAACCCGTCTGGCGGGCAAGGGCTGGTAGTGGCCTGAGAGTAATTCATCCCTGAGGATTTGCAGCTCAACAGCCAGTCTGGCCTGTAGCATTGTTTTGTTCACGCCATCAACGCCGGGGGTATGGGCCCCCTTTGATGAAAGCGTGATCCGCGCCGCTTCAGCCAGCCATTCTGGTTGTGTTATCAGACGCAGCAGCCGTTGAATCCGTAGGGACGGATCGGTGGCTGCCCATGTGGCAAGCTTGCGTTGCATTTCGCTGATTATCAAAGGTCTTCACCTCGTTAGGTCAGTTAATTCACGTCGCAAACACATTCAAACTGCTTCCCTTCGCCATGTAATGGGCTTTCCCCATCGCGGACTACTACGGAAGCTCCGCCAGCCAGCGCGTCATCGGAGCCATGCCCCCTTAACATCCGTCGCTGACCTTCCCCGGTTTACCTGCCTGGACTCAGGCATACTGAGGAGGCTGCCCGTCGCACTCTTTATCCTTGCTTGCCGCAAGTTGGCAGAAGTCAGCAACGCAAGCGTGATAGACGCTGCTGCCCCGGTGTTTCGCATACATGTCAAAACACCTTCGACCGGCAGTGCTTACGTATCACTGCCAGTTCCTCCTGCACGGCCTGTCAGATCACGTAGGCCGTGGTGACGTTTTCAACCCACAGAGGCGGATTAACGGGTTCATGTTCTTCAGCCTTTCAGTACTTAACCTTGAGGATCATCTCGGCTTAGTGATCTCGCCTCAATCCCCGTTGTCAGCGGGTTACATCACCCTGCGGGCATGCCGCAGGTCACTGCCGCTCAGGTTCTCCACCGTCACACCCGGTGGGATTGTTGGGTTTCTCATCGTGAGTTACCGGTTCAATATTCCAGACAGACTCGCGGTTCATTTAAGCATCCATGCCCGCCCTGAACTCCGGGCACACT
>NZ_MTEG01000033.1:0-54965 GCF_002108615.1 Klebsiella sp. YJ | reverse complement strand
CCAAGCCCGTTCATTTCCGTCCAGGTGTCGAACAGGTCATAAATACTGAAAAACTCACAGTTCAGCGTCTGAGAGAGGTCGTACATTACGTCACGGAAATCAACGAGCGGTGTTACCGCGGTGCCGTTGGTTCTCGGGGGAGCCATGAGGATGAAACCCACGTCAGGCAGCACGGCGCGACAGGCGGCCATATAGGTTTGCAGCGCAGTGCGAAATGTCTGGGTTCCGGTTGAAATGCGGTAGTCGTTGTTACCAATGACGATAGCGATCACGTCAGGCTGAATGGTACTGAGGTATTCCGAGATTTTGTCGGAGAACAGCAGAAACTGGTCCGCCAGAATCCCCGCATTACCGGCCTTGCTCATCACGCATCCTGCAACGCCGCTGCGCCACAGATAAAATCCGTGAATGGCGACACGCCCCGTGTTGCCATCGGTTTTGACATAGATGGTTCTGACCTCGTCAGCCATGCCTGTCAGCAACACCGATTTTGTCGCGCCCGTATTACCGCAGACAACCTCAGTCCACTGTGTGACCCCGCCGACGTCGTAGCCGTACTGGAAGGTGCCATTCAGGTCCTGATAATAAATACGGCAATCAGTACAGCGGACATTAGTCACGTTGAAATAGGCCGTGTTCGTGGTGGTGTTGATGGACTGGCCGTCAATGCCGCAACCATAAAGCGGGGCACCGCTCGTTGGCGAGGCATCATATAAATCCCAGCCGGCTGAGCGAAAGATATTTGAACCATCGCGCGATGCGCCATAGTTCACAGTTCGCCAGCCTAAACCAGCGTCACCATATTCAGCGCTGAGTACGCCTGCAATAGCTGTCGCAAGTTCATTATTCTGGGTCCAACTGTCACCTGTGAGAAGGAAATTAGGCTGCGTAGCCATCCCGGCTTTGAGTTGGGCTTTTTTCGCTTTCCAGCGCCACAGCGTGCGACTGTCAGTATGCAAAGGCATGTTGTAATAGGCGGTATACATGCGGCGCTGGTATGCGCTGGCAAGTGACGCGCTGATGTTTGGGCCGACCCCGCAAGCATCAAACTCTCCATCCTGAAACCAGAACAGTACGTTATCAGCGCCATCAGTCATGCCCGGAACGAATCCCGCCGATACAAGCGGGACCGCTTTATTAAGGGCGGGTGAAATAATGGAATTAATATAGTTCCATATTTTTGTTTTAAAACTTTCGGAAATAATAGATACATCGAATCCACTATCCCACCAAACCGGAACGTTATTATTGGCATCAATAAACAGAGGAAAGAAAGCGTTTGATACATCATCCATCTGAGAATTAAGCGCATCACCCAGCCGAGAATGAACATCGTCATAAATCATCTGATAGAGAGCTAATGAAATTCTGGATACCGCAAACCCATCATCCCACCAGACGGGTACGTTATCTGCGCCATCAGTAAAGAACGGGAAATAATTATCACTGACGTCACCGCTCACAATAAATTTACTGATGAAGTCGAAGACTGCGTTTATAGCCTCCTGTGAGGGCATCTTTCTGCCGGTCGCCTCCAGCGTGCCGCTGTTGTTGATGTACTCGTCTGCCAGCGAACTCCCGTCTGCACTACGTACATAGGTGGTACTGCCATCCGGGATATTAGCAATGTCCGCCTGTGCCGCCGCCAGCGTCATGTACTGCCGGCTGAGAGGGATCAGGTTCTGCCTGGTTTTTTCAACAACCGACTCACCAGCCTGGCTCATGATTTCTGACAGCCCTTTTAAGGTGGGAACCTGATTTCCAAGCCGGTCAACAAAGGTACCTTCTTCACTGAGCATGAAGTCATCATATGCAAGAGCATTATCATTAAGATCCTTCATACTGTTAGAAGGGCGTGAATTTCCGGTATTGTACCGATTAGACATATGGCCTCTCACTCGATATTAATATATAATACTGGCATAATTATCTACAAAACCAGTTTTAATGTTCGCAGGGAAATATAATAAAGATGAAGATTTCAGTAATTATTCCAGCATTCAATGCTGAACTTTATATAGAAGAATGTATTCAATCAGTTCTTGATAATGAGTATCCTGATGTGGAAATCATAATCATAAACGATGGTTCCACAGACCGAACAGGAGATATAATAAACTCCTTCAAAGAACCTTTTATTTATAAAATCCATACTGATAATAAAGGTCAATCAGCAGCCAGAAATACAGGTATCGATAAAGCAACTGGTGATTACATTCTTTTTTTAGATAGTGACGACAAACTAAACAAGGAAGCATTGATTAAATTAAATAAAGTTATCTCAGAGAAGAATATAGATATGGTCTTATTTGAATCTGATGTTTTCTTTGATGATACCTCATTGACAAACAGGTTCAACCCTACCTATGAAAGAGCGCAATCATTATCATATAAAATACTCACCGGCGTTGATTTCTTTAAGACTGCAATGCACGAAAACAACTATATCGTAAGCCCTTGCCTATATATATTCAAAAAAAACCTTACCATAGATACAAGGTTTAAGGAAGGCATTATTCATGAAGACAATATATTTACAACAATGCTACTATTGAATAACAACCCTTCCGTTTACTGCATTAAAGAAAAGTTATATCAAAGACGAGTCCGGCATGGTTCGGTAATGACTCAGAAAAAAGGTGATAAACACCTCAATGGATATTACGCATGTGTTTTTGAGTTAACAAACACCCCCCCTAAAAATCACTCACTAGTTCTTACAGAGTATAAGAAATTCATAACACACATGCTTGACTGTTTTAAATACACAAATCTAGATATCGCCGCTCAGAATAGAGAAGAAATGGAGCAAATGCAAAACCAATATGAAAAGACAATAAATCAATTGAATAGTGAAATTTCAGCCTTAAAACATTCAACTTCATGGAGGATAACTGCTCCGATAAGGAAAATAAAAGATATAGTCAAAAAATAATTTATCAAAGAGTATGTTCACGTATACTCCTTGATTATGACTAGACCGTCAGATGCTGCCCCGCCTGTCTGGCTTCTGGATGTTGCACACGCTCCTGTACCTCCGCATCCATAGCCAGTAGGTTCATACAATGACACATTAGTATCATTGTTTAATAATCCTTGAGGCGAACCATTTGAGAGATAGCTTGCACCGCCATCGCCACCAGCAGCACTTGAAGAAGAAAAAATAGTACCTAACCCTCCCTGTTTCCCATCAACTTTAAAATAAAAGTTCCCTGTATATATATTTGCAATTCTTCTTCTACCACCTAATGTCGAAGGAGTATAATGCGGCCCCTTCATTGTAGTTCCTGTAGCTCCTCCAGAGACTGATAATAGAACGTTACCATTCACTGAGATTGATGTTGCTTCACCATCAGATGGTGAATTTATTGATGCAGTTCCAGCCTTACCTACGGTCACTAACGCTGAGCTAAATACAGGGTCTATTAGTGCGGTACCATAAGCACCACCTTCCCCACCAGCAGCAGCCCCGCCAGGGACCTGATCTCCACTCGCCGTTCCAGTGTCAACACTACCCCCAGCACCTCCCCCACCGACCATTTCAATTATGATTTTTTTGGTTCCTGTTGACGGTGTATATGTTTGCGTGCTTGTAATAACTTTAATGCCAAGCAAACGACCTGGCGAAGTCAGTTTTTTTATTGCCTCAAGCAACTGATGGTTATTAGAAGGATCTAAAACAAGACCGGAACCTTCGACAGTATTAACTAACTCCCGTTGAAATGTATTCAACATTTCAGCATTAATTATTGTAGGTGGTATACCATTAGCGACATTACCATTTGTATATTCACCATTCGCATCTGCGGTATCTGTAGTATTCCCAACTTTTTGCATAATTTCACCTGTTAGCTTAATGATAATAGTATTAATTTATATAACCAGAGGCCGTATCAAATATGGCTGCAAATTCAGGGGTGACCTCGTAAACCCCTTCGTCATTAAATCCAAAATAGATATAGCCAAATTTAACCAGCGTGTAGGAAGGGGCGAGAGCATTTATTCGGCATTCAAGCTGGCGATTACCCCATGATCGTAGCGGATCTCCGCAATAGCTTAGTCCCGCACGTGCATAGGAGATGGTGGTATCTTCAGCCTCCACCAGCCAGACAAATGGCCAGTCATCCCCATTCAGCCCATCACCGCATACCGATAAACCTGCGCGTGCCTGTCGGTATTCCTTAATGGAAATGGTATATCCCATTGCTGCAGCAATACTGATGAAATAGCTCTTGGACTGTCCTCCGGTACTGATAAGTTTAGAGACAATCGCAGATTGACGTTTTGCAATCGTATCCACTTCACCAATTGAACAGTCATCAGGCAGCCCGAGTGTTTTTTCCCACTCAGTGAGCATGATCGTTGCTGTTTTTGGAAAAGCACCACGAAGCAGCCCGAGCCCATCATTATCGCTACGCTGAAAACTGGCAGCGATAGCCCGCAGCACAGCAGCCTGAACTGCTTTGGGATCTCTGGTCCACGCTCTCCCGGTTGGAATAAGTGCCTGGAGTGCTCTCAGATAATCGTCTGTTGTGAAAAGGCTCATGTGTAGTTCACCTCACCACGAACAGCCAGCTCCCCAACTCCCGGCTCAATATTCGCCGATGGGGAGACCAGAATAAAACCAGCTGTCCCAGAGACATCCCCTATCGCACGGCTGAGGTCTGAAAGATAGATTTTTCCTGTTCCGAGAGGATCAGCAGATTCAAACAGAACGCTGTCAATAGCGTCAGCTATAGCAGCAGTTGTAGTGCTACTCGCATCAGAGATACCACTTATCTCAAAATCAATAACCCGCGCAGTAGGCGAACAGATGTAATTCAGGGAAGTCACAGGGGCAAGTGGGTACATATAATCGGCCACCCTTCCCTGATCGCCCGTGGCCTTTACTGCGCCCCATTCTTCCAGTTGTGATACGCCATCCGTGCCAACCGGGAACCCATGGTTTGTCTTGTCGTTGCCATCACACATGATGTAAATCACAACGGTACCGGGACCCATTCCTCTCCGGCGGACCCATGCACGTGTAACACCGGATACTGCCAGAGCCCATGTACGATAATCAGTATCGCTGCCACCCTGCGGAGGATTTTGAAACAACAGAAGACCGCGCTGGCGAAAATCCTCTTCATCTTCAATATCAGCGCCGCCGGTGGCTGGCTGAATGAGCGTGACCGTACTTTCAATGCCAGACACATTCGCATCAAGAGTCAGGATGGTACCGGCATCAGCATTTCCCAGGCTGCCACCTCCAGTGACATCCTCGGCGATATCAGGTAATACGGCGGTAACAGCAACGGTTGCTGTACCAGAGCTGCCGATCGTTACACCAGCATCAGTCGTGTACTGATACCCATCCCCGCGATTAATTACTGCACCCGCATCTAACGTCCTCCCTGATGTGCCTTTGATTTGCGCTTCAGGAGATCGAGCCGCGGTGGCTGCTTTACGGTAGGCCTGTTTAAGCGCCATCCATCCAGCAAGCCATTCATCTGTCGATGTAAAAGGGGTGCATTGTCGGGCAATATAATCCAGATACGCATAATGCAAATGCGCCATGCCAGCGTCCATATCCGCCAGCACCTTCAAATTTCCGAACCGCAGCAGTGCCCCGACCTTCTCCAGTTCCGCCTGCATGAACTGTTGATTTTCCGTTCTCAGCTCACTGAGCGTTTTTCTTTTAAATGGCATTGTTCAGTTGCTCCCATAACCAGAAGAATTTGAATTCTTGCCAGTCGCCGTCCGGGGGAAGATAACGGATGATAAGATTCAGCCTGTTTGGAAAAACGATTTCTGAGGTCGCCTGTATTTCCCTGGCGATTCCGTCACTTTTTATCCATGCCAGTGCTTCTTCAGCATACTGCTCTGCACGCATAGCTACGTCGCGGGTCAATTTTTCTCTCCGCAATAACCACAGACGTGAACCGATTGTTTTCTCGTTGCCCAAATCGCCCCACCATCCGCGGCGATCTGTCCCCTCATATGGGTCATCTGCGCGCGCAAGGCCATCGGTAAAAAGGCTGATCAGCACGGCGGTATGCATATCATTGTCAGAGGTGAGAATGCCGAAATTCTCCTGCCAGTCGGCCTGCATCTCATCAATATTCCAGAAGGATGAAATATCACTCATCAGATACCTTCTCTGTGGTTTTTTCGCTGGTGACTGTGCTTTCTCCTGACTGAACCCCTTTCACTTCATGGTCGTGAATGTTGTAGGCGTCACGCAGTTGTTTTACGGTTTTGGTGTTTGAATTGCAGTTGTCTACAATGTCGCCGGTGCACTTAAACATCGGCGTGTTGGCAAGGATGGAATCAGAGGCATTGATAGTGACGTTAGTGGCATTATTAACCTCTACGTTTTTACCCTTTGCATCAATGAAGACTCCATCTTCCGTCAGCAGGATATTCAGGCCCCACTGGTTATACATCACCGACTCACCTGACTTTAG
Organism: Klebsiella sp. YJ; assembly: GCF_002108615.1. Taxonomy (NCBI): domain Bacteria; kingdom Pseudomonadati; phylum Pseudomonadota; class Gammaproteobacteria; order Enterobacterales; family Enterobacteriaceae; genus Klebsiella; species Klebsiella sp. YJ. The sequence goes on along the minus strand of NZ_MTEG01000033.1, from coordinate 48,516 downwards.
TCCTGAATGCCGGTATCCCTGATGGTTGGTTGCAATGACCACTGGATTAGAGCGATCGCCACCCAGGAATGCGAGTACAACGTCAGTACCGGCAGGAAGACCAGAGGAAAAGCCAAACTCTGCCAGCCTGTGGGCGCTGGCAACTTCGAGAGGCGTCTGATACTGCACGGACTGTGTTCCGCCATCATCCTTCATCGCAGTAATTCGACCCACACCCAGCATGCTGGCGATACGGTTAGCAAAATGGCGAAACTTGCTCATTGGTTGAATCCTGCAAGTTGTTGGTAGAAAGCGTAAGGCTGAACAGCAAATGCTTCTGGAGGCATTAGCGTTAGCCTGGAATGGGTACCGTCGCTGTCGCGCATAAATGTTACGTCGGCAATCAGCAACTCGGTATTAGGCAGCTTTAGCGTGGGAATATTTACGGGTATCAGCGTATTTGGCTCCCATAGCTTCCCGGCTTTATCCCGCCAGCTATCTATCGTGACGCTTAGTTGCTTTGAGCGGCCATAGCGCCTGTTCATCTCCCAGTCAATCGCGCGCTGTGCCTGCTGAGACGCCATCAGGGTGCTTTCAACGATAACGATACGCTTCCGATAACGCATCTTTGCCGCTTCCGGATCGCGCGCGGTAGCCAGAGTTACTGAGTCATAAGCAGTATCAGGCGAAAACCCAGCTATTGGTGAAATACTCATCGAGATGCCAACATAGTCAGAAAACCTTTCCGACATATCAGCGCGGTAGTACGCCTGCTCTATATTTTCCCCTTCAGCGACACCACTGGCAGCGCGACGGGTTCCCACTCGCGTGAGAAACAGGTTACCGTCCGGAAGGTCATAATAAAGCAGCGCAGACCAGCGAGTTACCCGCTCAATTATTTCCTGCGGAGACTCCCCCCAGTTAATTGTGAACTGAGGTACATTAACCAGATCACTTACATTGCAGGAAACGCTGATGCCATACCATGAGGCCAGACGGGAAGCGATACTCAGCGCATCACTTTGGTTGATGACATTGTTGGGCCACTCTGCAGAGCAGTCCACCAGATCCTGACACTTGCTACGCCCGTTAGCCTGCACTTCATGTCTGGACCGTGTAATTGACGGCTCCCAGCTGTCAACATAGCCCGTCAGAACCAGATCATTACCGATTCGCACTTCGCAGGACTGCCCCTCCTGCACCAGCTGCTTATCATTAGTCCCTGGGTAATAGTCCATTAGCCCAAGACTAAAATCAGACGGGAATCGCTCTATGCTTCTGGTAACACGAACTGAATCCCATCCCTCTATTATTTTATTGCCTACCGTTAACCTAACCGTATCCAGATCGTCACTCATTGCCGTAATACCTTCATCGAAACAGGCATAAATGCCGGATGGGGAACACTGGACTCCTGAATCAGCTCATCTGCTCTGGAAGCATCCTGATACAGACGACTGGCGAGAGTAAGCGCGGGAAGAGGCTGGGATGAATTAAATTGCATTAACTCGCTCAAACCACCAGAAATGGCTGACATAGCCTCAAGAAATGAAGATCTGACCAGCAACAACTCACCGTATAAATCATCATCGGCTCTGTCACCAGCAACCAGAAGCGCGGTATCAAGCTGGTTAGCTACACGCCGGGTTATTTGCTCCGCTTCATCGCGGCTGGTAGGGTTGGAATCTGATGCTGCTGTAGCCATAGCAGCACTGCATAAGACGACAATCAGAGTATTAACGGTCTGTGCAATGTCGGCGCTTGAAGTCGAATTCTGATATTCGGTGCTGGTTGCATTTGCCAGTTTTTCCAGTGCCGTAATACGCTCGTTAACACCACCGGTGCAGTTGAGAATATAATTAATTAAGTAGGCTGTACGCTGGATAAAATCATCAATAGTTGTTGAGTTATTCAGCGTAGTAGCGGCGTCAGTAATTCCCTGCCTGTCCATAATGGCTTGCGCAGAAACCTGATCAGATAATAACTGAAAATCTTCCGTATCATCTGCAGATGTTCCACCCGTCAGCCCAGATAATGAGCCGCCTACAGTACCTTTGCTATATCGACCATATCGCTCATTACCAAATGTTGATTTCAGCACGCTACTGATATTTGTCACTTCATTAATGGTGCTGTTAACCATATTTGACCAAAAGCTTATCGTACTTTTTATTGTTTTGATTGCCTGGCTAACCCCACGCATTTCAGATTTAACACGTGCGATGGTACTAAGAACCGTAGTGCTTACCAGTTTCAGGTAGTTTGTTTTAACCGTTTTTGATGATGCACTACTGCCGGTTATAGAAAATACTTTAATGCCGGACTCAATGAGTGTCAGGGTGAACTCAAATACTCTCCCACTCTTCATATCTCCGGAAAGGCTTAGGCCATTTTCAGGTACAGAAACGGTCATTTCACCAAGCGTGGGATGAATTAGCGTTCCGCTGCCCTTGGTTTCACAAGCGGCGATCAAAGCTATCCGCTGGGATATGGCATCTCCACCACCGTATATGAGGCTATCCTGAACGAGGAATCCTTTGAGGACAAAACGACGGGTACCTCGCCCCATATCCTCTATCCAGGCGGTATCCCTGTAAGGGTATTCATGCACTGCCTGACGGCGTCCGTGACTCCCCTCTTCACTGATGATGGCAAAGGGGACGCCACGGAAGGAGCATGGCCGAAGCTGACTTTGCCAGTCATCAACCGTATCCCCTCCCATCAGGGATGTGATCGCATCCTGAATGATTGCCATCAATCCTCCGGAAATAAAAAACCGCCGTCACAGGCGGTTATATGTTAATAATTCATGGGAGTAGTAATTTTCCCATTATTTTCCACTTTATAGGTTTTCCTCTCTCCTTTATCGTTAATCATGGTTATTTCCAGTTTTAACGGTTGTTCAGCCAGGGCATCAGCAAAGGATCGAGTTATATTTTCGGCAATCACGTTAACATTTCCGTCTCCTTCGCCCGGAGACAGTATGGAAGGTGAGCGTCCTCCACCTCCTGCACCAGAAATGATATCCCGGCGCTGCTGCGTCAACCTTTCCGGGCTTCTCAGCCCAGACCAACGGTCATCCATAATGGCAGACTGAATAGCGTTGCTCAGTTGATCTTCCGTGTAGGGTTGTGAGCCCTGTTCGTGCTGAATCATTGAAGCCATTAATGCCTTGAGGACTTCTGGGTTATGAAGGTCAAGCCGTTGATCGGCTCCATACCCAGTTCTTGAGGTCACATCGTCAATATATGCACGCGTGTTATTTTCAGATCGCGGGGCATACGTATGAATAAATCCTCTTGGTGTATTATTTCCACGGTCACCATAAAGCATTAGCTGACGAGCCATTGCTGCGAGTCCGTCGTTATCACTGGCAAATGTAGAAAACCCCTGATTTCGCCCCGTTGAGTTTGAAGCCTCTCTCAGATTTCCAGGGTTATGGTTTCTAAATCCCAGAGTGTTTTTCCCATCTGGGTTATAAATGACAGGACCTCTTTCAGGTTGAGGTCTTGTAATAGCACTAACATCGTCAAGAAGTTGCTTAGAACGGTCCTGATTGTAAAAATATTGACTATATTTATTCCTTGCTTCATCGGTCATAACGCCAGCAGTCAACTGGTTTTTTTCATTCCCGTTGAGGCTCTTCTGAAATTCAGGGTCTGCCAGGGCCCTGCGCATCAGTTCTGAATCATCACCCTTATTCTGCCCTGCAAATCGACTTAAAGATATATTGTCAAAATTATTTGCCAACATATCTGTAAAGCCATTAACCATATCAGTAAGGCCGTTATTATCGAGCGAGGCATAAACCTTACGTTCAAGCTTTGATTTGAATCCATCCCATGAGGCGCTTGCTTCCTTAACTGCAACATCAAAGTTTTTTAATTGCTGGTTGAGCGCAGGATCTACTGTCAACCCCACCTTATCCGCTTTAGCCAGAAGACCAGCATATTTTGCGCCTTCACGCATGAGTGTCAGCATCTCAGGTGTTAAACCCATCGCATCGGCAAATGACTTTTGTTGATCAGGTCGAAGTTTTGGGAAAATCCTTGCTATGGACTCAAGCGTCCTTAGCGTGTTGACAGAACCATCATTATTTCTTTCAATTTGGGCGCCAATCTGCGCCATTGCAGCCATGACACCAGCATTTTTACCGCTATTTGCTTCGTTGAGAGACTTGAAGATTCCCTCGATAGAAGATGCAGCATTTTCACTGTCAGCCCCTACAAGCTGAAGAGCCCCGGAAAGTCGGGAAAAGTCCTGAACACTCATAGCAGTATTTTGCGCATGTGTGTTCAGGTCATAAGCGCCTCTGGCTGCTTGCCGGTAGCTTTCTGCGAGCTTACCTGTCGCATACGCAGCGCCACCGATAGTACCGATAACTCCACCAGCCAGCCCCAGCCCAGCCAACTTGCCTGCCAGTTCTCCCACTATTTTCATAGGGGGGATCATGTCGCCGATAAACTGAACGTTATCGCGTGCCGTCCGGGCCATAATATCCAGCCTGGAATTATATCCGTTCAGCCCATCAATCGTCTCCTGCCCACCTAACTGCAAGCCCTGTCGGGTCTTCTCCAGTTGGGGTTCAAGGTTGCGAACAGCCTCGTCAATCTGTGCTATTGCTTCGCTGACATGATCACCGGCCACCAGTTCAAAATCAAAAGAGTTACTCATCGCGTGAAGATTTCCTGATTTTGTTAATCCTTGAGGCCTGCGATACCCACCACTTCAGACGGGAGTGGGTCATGCCCCACGCCCTGTCCTCAGTCCAGCGGAAATAAAATGTCACTTCAGCAGCAAGTTCCTGCCATGCTGTCAGGGCTGCCAGGTCAAAAAACTGAGCAGATAAACCTCGCACTTGCGGAAGTCGATAAAATCCATCGGCTGCAACACGCTTTCGCGGGTGTCAGATACCAGAGAAATGAGTAAGCGCATTGCCGCAAGAGAGGTTGAAGAAGACTGCTTTTCGTAAAACTGCTCAGCCTGGCTCAGTGTCGGCGCTTTAAGCTCAAGTTGCTCATAGCGCGTTTTTTGCGCCACATCTTCAAGAGGCGTGGTAAGAACAATGATTTTCGTACGTTCTAATTCAGCCATCTTAGTTCTCCGTGACCTCAACCCCTTCCCAGCGAACATCGAACACTGCATCTTCGCTTTCAACTTCCTGGACGTTTACCGTCCAGAGCCCTCGACCAATGATTGTTTTGCCATTCGCCAGTTCCGCGATGACGTTGACATTGGTCTGTTTGTTAAAGCCCTGCACATTTGTGCCGCCACTATCGCGCAGACGGGCGGAAATGTACGGCGCAACAGGTTTTTCTTTATAACCGTGTACGCCATCCATCCCGGTCAGCGTGGTACGGTTTACCGTTGAGGGCTGGTATTTGAACGAGCCTTCAACCATGACCGACACACCGTTAACGGTGACATAGGCAGTACCGGCAATGCGGTTAGAAGTATCAGCCATGACTTATGCTCCTGTTGATTCAGCCTGCAGGCGGAACTGGTTAAGCAGCGCAAAAATACGCAGCTGATTGATCAGGGTTCCCGGCCACAACACATCGACGCGGTTCGGATTTGATGCGTTTTGTTCAACGATAATATTTTTCGCGAACGCTTCGGCATCCTGTGCATAGCCGTTAAATACCAGCGTCTGGTACTCAGCGATCTGATCGGCCTTGATGATATTAGGTGTGACAATCGGCTGCCCGGGTGCAAACCGGGTTCCATCTGCGGCCAGTTTCATTCGCCCGAATTTACTGGTCACGGCGGTGCGAAGATAACGCGTGACGAACATCAGGCTGAACAACGTTTCTACCTGAAGATAGCTATCGTCTTCGTCGCCGTAGCTGTTTTTCTGATAGGTGGTGATGACGTTTTCAACGTTGACAGTCCCATCGTCAGCGACGGTGTACGTTGAAATGCCGCTGTAGAGCAGGTTGTTACGCTCAGTGAGTTCGAAGCGGTCCTGCAGATCTGGCGCCAGCACGCCATAAACCGGCAGGCTCTGCAGCGGGCGGCCCGGATCATTACGCAGGCTCGGGGCAATGGCGCCGGTCAGCGCGGCAGACCAGATATAACGAGGCGTCGGAGAGCGATAGACGCCCAGCAGCGTTTCATGCTGGTTATTTCTGGCCTCGCCTTTCGTCCCCAGCTCAGCATAGGTTCCCGAGGTCGTGCTGAAGGCATGCCCATACAGTTGTTTATCCCACGCCCAGCGGCCGGAAGCGTCGTTCAGAAACGCCTTCATGGCATCAAGAGAGGCCGTATCGTCGTACGGGTTGATGATGAAATCGAACGTTTTATCCTGCAGATTGCCGAGTGCATCCACAAAATCCGGCGCGCCGGCGCCGCCTGCCATCGAGGTAATGGCCAGGGTGAGACCTGCAGGCGTCGATTCCCCGCCCTGCGTCCCCAGATAGTTGAGGCGAATATCAATCCCGTTCCCTAGTAGCCCCCTGTTTTTTGCCGTGAACTCCACCGTGTCAGTGGCATCCGATTTAACAGCTGCTGTAACCGGGAGGTCATTTTTTCGGGCGATAGCGGCGACCAGTGCCGTAGTGATTTGCGCCGGCGTATCGGTTGCCAGCACGGTGAGCTGCACGCGGGTCCCGGCGAGGTAGAGAGAGATTACGCCCGTCGCAGACGCCTGTGATGCAACCTTGATACTCCCCTTCGCGGCCACCATTGAACTGGAGTCGTCCGCCAGCGGCAGGATCCAGATTTCAGCGGCCGTGTCATTTTTCTGATAGGCGGTCATCATGCCATGCAGTTGTGACCCCTTACCGGTCAACTCTCCCACGCCATTCGGCGAGGAGACTTTGACGGGGATATTGGCCTGCGTCGAACCAGCGTCCAACATCTGGCCAATCAGCAAGGTTCGTTGCGTCGCCGTCGCCGTATTGGCCATAGAGTTGTCGAACTCGACGTAAAACAACGGCGTCCGGAGGTTACCGGGTACGCGTGAAAACGGAACGGTCATTTAAGCGTCCTCTTTTTTAGCGGTGCTCTTCACACCTTTTTCCAGCACCAGGCTGACATCGCCATCCTTCAACCGACGGCGCCAGAACGTATTATCAGGCACCTCTGCGCCATCTGCGGGCAAAGGTTCGCCCCTGACGGGGCAGCGAACGCTGAGCCCGTCTTTTGGTTTTACAAACATGGATCACTCCTGCAGGTTAATACTGACGCCCGGCCGCGGTGTGCCATCCGGCATTTTGACAGCGATATCGATCCCCTCCAGAGATGGCGGGTTGATGGGATAGAAATCTTCCGGCCCCTGATAATGTTCGATATCGATTTCGAACAGCAGCTGGCCCAGATGGGCTTCCCCCTCGCCGTCAACGTTAATCGTCGAACGGATTTCCGCGTACTTCTGGATTTTTCGGGTGAGCTCGTAGCTGTTGATGACCGCCCTTTCCACCTGCTCGCGCAGATCCTCCAGAGCCTCCTCGGCCCGCATGGCGCCGTCATCATCGGTTTCCCCGTCATATTCCTGGACGCGGCCAGTGATGCGAACGGTGGTCACCGTAGTAAACGCCGGCGTATTCCGCCCCTGCGCCTTTTTATGATCAAACGGCGTCTGGACCAGCAGCGCCGGATAGAGCGCTGCCGAAGTTGGCCAGTCCCGCGGCGAATAAACGCGGTCGCCGGCATTAGTGTGACCAACCAACGCCGTCACCACCATTTTGCGAATAGCTGATGCATTCATCGTGCTTTCACCACATTGAGAACAAGGCGGGATCCGCCATGACTGTCAGGCTCGACATTGGACACCACGAATAACTGATTAATGACGTGGCCGCCGACGGTTTTAATAAACACGCGGTCAGACTCCATCGGCTGAGATTTACCCAACTGGCGGAACTCGGCATCACGTACGCCGAGCATCGGACTTGACGTGTTAATCACTGAGTCACCATCGAGGTTTTCAGCAGCCTGGGCATACCCACGGTCAAAAATGCCGTTAATCGTGAAAGGAGGAGTGCCGTCTTTAGGGCGGTACTCGTGTTCATCGCCGAAGACGCCATGTAGCGGACTCAACAGGTGTAAATCCCAGTCCACTCCCATTGCGCTTACTCCGTAGTAATTTTCACGCCACGCGCAGCAGATAACGCACGCTGCCGAAGAACCTGAACATCGGCGATCACACCTGCAGCCAGTAGACGTTCTGCGTCCTTACCGGAGACCGGAATGCGCAAATTTTCGCGGTAAATCTCGCCGTCATGGCGAATGCAGTTCCCCTTCAGAACTACGTATTCAGGGGCAGCGGTTTCATCTTCATCGCTATCCGCATCCTCTACTGAATCACCGTCTGTTTCGTCATGCTGTTGGTTATCCTGAACGATGCCGCCTGCATTCAGATCGTCAACATTCAGGCCTTCTTCGGCGGTGCCTTCCGCATTCAGGTCATCCACCGACCCGGTTTTGGTTGTTTTAGCCATATCAGACCACCGTTGCGCAGAGGGATGCGTTCACCCGGCTCGGAATAACCAGCGGGGAGGATTGCATCAGGATAAGACGTTGTGCCGGATCTTCTTTCACCCAGGACTTGGGCGCATAAGCCAGCGGGCCATAGTTGAACGCCGGGTCCAGAATCACGCCAAAGGCGCGGGTGCCCATCAGGTCCGCGCCGCTCATGATGACAGCGCCATCGGGGATCATCGGTTTCTCGACGTTATCAAGCGGGTCAATAAACCAGTCGTTATACAACCAGAGGTCAAAATTACCCCAGCGCCCTTTGTAGATAGCCCCCTTCATCACCTGCGGGCCCGCATTAATCTGGTTACCAAACGGGCTCAGCGCCGGGAAGGTGATGGCGTTATCCTTAATGGTGGTATCGAGTCGGAATGCACGCCACGACTTATTCGTGAAGACCAGGTCAGTGGCGACAGAACCGGACTCTTTCAGGAAAGTGGTCTGCCAGACTTCGATATCATCAGAAGGTTGGGTATTGGTCGCGCCGGCGGCAACGGTCAGCGGCCATTTGTCCGAACCGCTCAGGGTGATAGTCAGGTCGGAAGCACGACCAAAATCCACCACTTTGGTTTCATAGCCTTCCCCGGTAACCGTGACGGTGCCGGACACCAGCGCGCTGGCTGCCATCCACTCCAGACGACGGTTGATCATGTCGATTTGGTCAGTCATTTCAAACTGCAGATTCAGCATTTCACGTTCGGCGGCGGTGTATTCACCACCAATTCGCTCGCCGATCTGGCGACGAATGGGTTTACGCAGATCAGGGGCGCGCTTGTCTTTGATGTAAGCAGGTTTGAACGTATTGGTCTGGTATTTACGGGACTCGACCAGCTTGCCCTCCACCAGCGGAGAGACAAACGGCGCCATACGACGCAGGCCGACATCAACATCAATCGCCACCTCTTCGGTCTCGTAAGTCACGACATTGGGAAAGAAGCGATCGAGCAACCAGTTCTGACTGGTTTTCAGGTTAGGAACGACCTGTACCAGCACGCTGGTATCAAAAATATTTTCCATATTCAGTCTCTTGATAATGCCAGCTGCACGCTGGCAAAAATTGGAATGAGTCAACCCCTGCCGGTTAAAGCAATAAATCAGGAGTGAGAGGGGTTAATCAGGAAGTGGCTACAGGGGCCTGAGTGCTGTCTTTCAGGAAAATAGCCAGCGGGCGAAGTGCTGTTTTCAGCGCCTGAATCGCCCAGGAGTTATCAAAGATAATGTGGTTCTGGTTGAATTCGCCCATCAGATACAGGCCGCCGTTCTGATCTGCAGTTGACGCATCAACATTATCAACCAGAATCGCCACCGGGGTTTCGCTACCATCGGTTGCCGTCTTCACACTCAGTTTATACTTCCCACTGGCGGTAACCATCCCCAGTACGGTTCCACGTTTATAGGTACCACCGGTAATAATGCCGGTGTCCGTAACAAGCTGAAGCGTCCCGGCGATGAGCTGGTCGGGTAAAAACAACGAACTTTTCATACCCGGTGCGAACTGATTCTGACCAAACTGATCCATTATTTCTCTCCTTTCGTGGAGTTGTAGAGACTGGTCATTTTGCTCACCAGTGCCGATTTACCGCTGGCTTTGTTGTCACCATCTGGCCCCAGGCGAACATCATGGTTTTCCTGCATGCGCTGATCGAGAGAGCGCCCTCGCGTTGCCTTTGGTTGTGAGGCCGGCGCCGTAGAGGCCAGAACGTCGATAGCGGCGGCAGAGCTCATCCCGGTATTGAAGGCGAGCGAAGCGGCCAGTGATGGGTTTGCCGCCGCATGCTTGCTACGAAAGATAGTGGCGCAACGCTTACGCTCAGCAATGCGGGCGCTTTTAGCCGCTTTGCCTTCTTTGCGGTCGTCGTCATCGTCGGAATCATCTTCTTCGGAAGCATCCGGGTCGTCATCATCATCTTCCGCATCGTCGTCGCGTTCGTCTTCTTCGGCGTCGTCGTCACGCTCATCGTCTTCCGTATCATCATCGCGCTCGTCTTCTTCCGCGCGACGGGCTTTCGCCTTTTTGGCTTTTTTATCGTCTTCCTCTTCGGAAGCCGACGCGCCAAATCCAATAAGGTGGGCAAAACTAAACGGTTTCTTTGCCATTTCAGGCTCCTGTTTTTTCAAGTAAATGTCTGAATGCAGCATCCGGAGGACATACCTCGTCAGCCAGTCCAAGCTCCACACCATCAGCAGCCATAAAACAGGCGGCCTGCGTACTTTTAATCACCTTCGCGCTGATCCCGCGATTTCTGGCGACGGTATTCACAAATAATTCCCCCATCGCGTTAATATCCTGCTGGATAGCATTGAACGCTTCTTCAGAGAGTTCACGTAATGGCGAGCCTTCTGCTTTACGACTTCCGAAGGTAATGATCGTCACTTTCAGACCGTCGTCTTTAATTCGCTGCGTCCAGTCCAGATGCATGGTGATGACGCCGACTGAACCCACACCGCCGGTTCTGGGAACGGAAATACGGTCAGCCGCGCTGGCAATCGCATACGCTGCGGAATACGCATTTTCGGTCAGAATGGCATGGATGGGTTTCGTGCCCCGGGCGTTGTAGATTTCATCCACGAGATCAAAGCAGCCAGCAACCTCTCCACCCGGAGAGTCAATATCCAGGCAAATGCCGTTGACTTCCGGGTCAGTCAGTGCGGTCAGAAAGGACTGGCGGATGCCGTCATAACCGGTCATGCCGCTGTAGGGCCTCAGGCATCCCAGCTTTTGAACCAGAGTGCCGCAGACCGGAATAACAGCAATCCCGCCTACGTTGTCGTATCCAGGATCACGCTTTGACTCCCGACTGCGGTTGCCGTCGTAGCCGTACCAGTCATCGTCTTCCATCGCCAGAGAGGATTCGATTCTACTGATGCCAAACCGGTCCATAACCGCGGCCATGATGACCTCGGCTTTATTCGGATGAAGGGCCAGCGGCGTATTAAACAGACGTTGCGCCAGATGAGGTAGATTCACTTTTCCTCCGGATCTTTGATTGTCTCGCTGGCGAACTGATCCGCCTGCGCCCAACTGGGTAATGGAAGGCCACGCTTCAGGCAGGATTCAATCTCCAGCTGACGCTGATCAAGCACCTCCTCCCAGTCCTCACCGACGTTTTCCCCCACTTCAATTTCAAGCGTGGAAAGCCCTGCATCCAGACCCAGAATGGCGCCTTTTTTCTCAGCAACCGGGTCTACCCAGCCCCGTCCCGGCCCCATCCAGCGCGCGCGGGAATAGGCTGCACGGGCCTCGACAAAATCAGGCGCACCTGAAGGCAACGGCAGGTCTTCATTGTCATGAACTTCCTCAACAAACGCCGTCAGAACAGGCTGCGCCGTCCCCATAGAAAAATCATCCCGTCGCCGGGTCAGTGTCTTCCAGGCTTCTAGTAAGGACGAACGAGCGGAGCTGTAGTTAACATCAGACCAGTCCTGCGTAACCTGTTGCGGAGAAAGCCCGGTACCGGATGAGAAGTTACGCAGCACGGCCGATTCGAATACCTCAAAGTTGCTGTATGGCCGGGCGGCGTTAACCGTTGTGATTTTTTCACCAGGGTAAAGAATTGGCATCCGGGCGCCATTTTGCAGAGTCAGCCGGCGGTCATTGTGAAATTCCACACGGCCGTCCTGATAGGCACCCAAACTGGTGTCATCGAAGTTTTCCCCCATCGCAGCCTGAACCATTTCGGAATCGTACGGTGACTCGATATAGGCAGCGAAAATGGCATTCAGAATGGCGGCCTCCAGCTCGCTCTGGTCATATTTCACCAGCATTTTCAGACGCTGAATAACCGGCGTCAGGATGCCATTGCCGCGGTGTTGAGCCCCCCGCTCATGGTCAAAATCATGGACGACATGCGGACGCCCCCAGGAGGTTTCGCGAGGTATACGCCGCCATGTCATCGTTTTTGCGCCGCTCCACCAGTCGCCGATATGCGCCTCCCGAATGTGATAAGCAATCGGCGCGCCGTCATCATCAATCTCCACGCCACCGCGAATATTTGGCATGTCGAAATTCTGCTGTGGGTTACTGAGCCTGTCAGGATCGACGACCTGAACCGTGGTGGCATATCGTCCCCTGCCCCGTCCCAGCCTGTCAGGCCGGTACTGGAGGACCATCAGCGCATCCCCGTCAATGAGTTTGTGGCGAAAAGCCAGGCGTAACATCTGAGGCACGGTTAATTTGCGCTCAACATCGCAGTACCGCCCGGTGTCGTACGCCCAAGTGCGCCAGTGCGCCTCAAGCGCTTTGCCATACTCTTCAGCCCATGTCGAATCAAAGGCTTTATTTCCGGTGACCATACGCAGTACCCGGTAATCGGGTTTCATGATGGGCCGAAAATTGGCGCCGACGGCGTTATCAAGAAGGCGGGTTACCGCGCCGTTCGCCCACCCGTCGTTACGGACCAAATCGCGGGCACGCGAAACAATGCGATCGCGATAGATGTTGATTTCGTTGTCCGGCGACCATAGCGCCGGCTGCCAGTTCGCCAGCTGATCACTAAACGAATCGGCGGCGTCATAAGGTACCCGGCTGCCGCCCGTCAGCATACTGGGTCGCGCTGCGCGATACGGCGTACCATCCGGGCCAAGTATTTGTACTTTATTCATCAGAATCGAAACCTCACTGGCTTCCGTGGTCTCGCTACGATCCCCAGCTGCGCCTGCAGTAACTGGATCAGCGCCAGCAGGTCAGCCAGAGAGCTTTGCTGATAAGACACCGACCGTGTTCCGTCTCCCTGCGAATAGGAAAATGAAACACCGCGACTCCCGGTTGTTAAATCAATGTATGCCTGCTGAGCTTTCTGCAGGGCGTCCCTGAGCTGCTCATCAGTCATCGAGCCAGCCAGCAGACTGGTATTCCGGTTGAACATGGTTTTCCTTATTGCGGCAGGAGTTTAGAAATTTGCTTACGCTTAACGGGCGCAGGCTCTTCAATAACCGCACCGGGTAACTCGTAGCTGATTTTTTCTTCTGGTACGGCAGGTACCGGCAGGAATTTGTCAGGGTTGGCTTCAAGGTTTGCGGCACGAACGTTCAGCTTTAACCCCATATGTTTGAGCCCGCACAGTGCGGCGTAGCTGTAAACCAGGCAGTCTAGTGCTTCGTTAGCTCGCCCCGGGATCTGCTCCCAGACGCTGTAACGTTGACCTGCAGTAACTTTGTAAACCAGGCGTTCAGCAAGCAGCTGATTGAAATAGCCCAGGTCACGGTCATCCGGAAAATGCATATAACCTGCAGCAGGCTTTCCTGGCTCGGGAGGTTCCAGATGTAATCTTCCGCGCACCACATCCTTGGCAGAGTTCACACCAATGATTATCAGACGGAAACTGGCTTTGCTTTTCGACGAAGGGCGCTTTGTCGGCCAGACCGGGTTACGCCTGCCACTCTGGGCGGACTCACCTTTGATCGCCCAGACACGACGACCCAGGCGCTCTTTGGCAAACTCGTAGACTTTCTGGGTGTGGTGCCCACCGGAGTCCATGCATGTCGCCATGATGTTCAGGCCCCGACCGTCACCCCGGCGCCAGATTTGCTTCAGGTACGCGTCTAGACGCTTCCATGGTTCATCCGTTTCCAGATCGCCATAGATAACATCGTGAGAAACCGACCAGGATTCCTCATCACGGCCCCACCCGGTGATGGTGATTTCGAAGCGGTCATCCTGCGTATCAACGCCTGCAGTTAACAACGCCACACCATCGGAAACAGAAGCCGGGAAGACTTCACGACGCGCCAGTAAGATATCAACCGGCAGCTGTTTGCCGTGGTTGGGTCTGTGTGGCAAACCCATCTGGGTATTCCACCAGGCTTGTTCTTTATCCGGATCCCCCTTCGCCTTGAGATATTTTCCCGCGATATCCGACGGTTTATCTTTCTGCCAGGGGCTGAACAGTTTTGAGGCCTGATAACCGGCGTGGTGGTTGTCGACTGCCTCTTTGCCACAATCCGGGCAAATAGCCCGGTAGACTGCATGCCGTGGTGATTCTGACCATTTCCAGACGGCATCCACGCTATTTTCGTCATTCGCCCGCCAGACCTGATCGTACTCAAGCAACGGGGAATGGCGTGAGCCACAGCACTCAAACGGCCGGGTCTGGTGCCAGCGAATGGTTTGTAACGCCCGGAGGCGTTCGCCTTCAGACCATCCTGCGCCGCAGCACTCACAGTGGATCATGGCTGATTTTGTAAGGTGTTTATCACCCTCTTTCGGCCACTGAACGTGTTTGAAAAAATCCAAAAACTGCCGGTGCCCGCAGTGCGGACAAACAACAGAGGCCCGGCGCTGATCAGATTCGGCATAGCTGTCGGCAATCCGGCTTTCGTCCTCAACGGTCGGCGAACAGGCGCGGACAGAAAGCCAGGTCAGGCCAAACGTTGCAGTTCGTTCCTCCGCCAGGGTGATCGGATCCCCCTCGCGGGTAATCGGGTATTTATCCACCTCATCCGCCAGCAGTACGCGGATGGGACGGCGTGCCAGGTTGTCCGGGCTACCGGCGCCAGCCAGCGCCAGAAATCCACCAGTAAACGCCTTATAGAGGATGGTTTCTTTCGAACTTTTCTGTTTTGAGTCGCCGATGATTTTCCGCAGTACCGGCGTCACGCGCACCAGCGGACTGATACGTTCTTTTGAAAACTGCTCTGCCGCCTCTTCTTTCGGCTGCAGGAGCAAAATCGGGCATGGGTCGAGGTGAGCGAAATAGCCGAACAGGTTTTCCAGCAATGCCGTTTTCATCAGCTGGGTGCAGCACATCACTGTAATGACATGCACGCCGGATTCGGTAGCCGCCAGCATCGGGCCACGGGCAATCTCTACGGTCGAGGTCTCCCAGTTCCCGGAGGTGCTGCCCGCTTCTTTAGCCAGCTTTCGGTAATCATCCGCCCATTGCGGGACACTGATACGCGGCGGCGGCATCCACCCCTTTCTGGCACTAAGCTGAAGTCGTTCAGTCTTCTGCCGGGTTAAATTCTGGTTCTCCGAGGACTGAGATATGTTTGTGGACATGTTCAATCAGCACCTCTGTCATCCTGTCCGCTGGCACGCCAAGATCAGCAGCCATCAACGGCGCCACTCTTGATGGCCAGTTGAGCCAGGCATCACGCTGTTGGCGAAAGGCGTTGAAAAGAACCTCCTCGGCTACGGTCATTTCAATGAGCTGACCATCTTTTTGCTGAAACTCTAATTTTGTCAGTAATGCTAAGTAGTTTTCTTTTACACGACGCGCTTCATCCAGTGATAACTCAGCCCCGTTTTCCAGGAGTAATTCCCTGGCAATACTTTCCAGTGACGGATTCCCCTCCTCATCCGCATCTTTATCTTTAGACGGTAGCGGCATGAGATTCTTTTTAATGGGGACGACGGTATTGTCCTTACCCGCCCGGTTAATTGTTTTTCTGTATTTTTCAAGCTGGGCATTCGAGGCGCCAACATCAATGTCATCACCGGACATGATCAGCCATCCCCTGCTTTTCCACATCGTGACCGTTTTACGACTGACGCCGTGGAGCTTTGCAAAATCCGACTGGTTCATTGTTACCTCGGTGTTACCTGCACCTGTTACCCAAATCTGTTACCAATGAAGAAAGGTAACACCGCAGGTAACAGATTTTTTTGAGAAAGTTTTTTATAAACAGTGACAAACCAGAAGATGAAACAAAATGTAACTGTTACCTGTTACCCAAATTTGAAAACCTGTAGCTAGGAAAACACTGCGGCGCGCAATGCCCGTGCCTTACAAAAGTCTCAGGAAGGACCCATTTTTTTGTAGGGTTGTATTTGAAAACATTTTTTTACATAGCATCACAATGAATCACACCCTATCATTGTCACGATTAATGCAAGGGGATAATGATGAAAAAAACTCGTTTGATTAACGCGGCACTGACTGCTGTTTTACTTACTTCTTTTGTTGCACACGCTCAATGGCTCACCAAAGTAGATGACGACCTGTTTACCGGTGGGAAAAAAGCTTTGATGATTGGTGATTTATCATCATCAAACTCTGGTCTGATTTTCGACTGCACCAAAAATAAATTATCTGTTGCATACGTTGAAACTGACAAATCATCTGATTCTGTCCCAACTGTCGCAATGGATTTGATCATCAAAATTGATGGCAACCCAGCCAATAAGCTTGAAGCCTCTCTATCACGCAGAAATGCCCAAGCCGTTGAAGTAGGAGCTGATGACGCAGAGAAAATAACTGCAGTGCTTAAGCAGTTACAAAACGCCAAGTCTAAAATCTTGGTGGGCATACAGACTCAAGACGGCGGCAATCAATCCTCGTTCTCGGGCAATGCATCCGGTTCTACTGCCGCAACAAATAGCTTTATTAAAGCCTGTGAGATATCTCTGTAATTCACCTACCAGCATGGGGCATTACTTGCCCCTTACTTAGCTGTTCTGATGGCCTCAGCAATCGCTTTACTAAGCGCTGCCGGCATTAACGCTTCTGCCATAGCCTTTGAGCGGTCCATGTATCCCAGCACTGGCGTTACTGGCAACGCATCACCAAACCTCACCAGCAGTTTAGGAGAGCGCTGTTTCGGCTTCGGCCTGCGCGTACCGTTCGCTGAACGTTTTGCCCGTTTCTTCTTCGCCTTCTTTGGCTTCCGGCGTTGCCAGACAGCATCGACGCCATTCACCTCACCGACGAACACATTCGGCTTCGCTTTCATCTGCGAAAGCTTATTGCGCGGCATGTTTCCATATTTGTTCAGCTTGATGTTCTTCGGGTTGAGCAGCGCCTGGCTGTTCAGCTTATGCTCGCCGCCAAACTCGAAAGGCTCCAGATATCCGGCGGCAGTATCACGCACATAAATTTTCGCGCGAAGGTTGTTCTTTCTGGCCCCCGATGAGCCCACAGCATTAACCGTGAACGGCGTCGGCGATTCCAGTTTTCGCCCCAGTGCCACTTTTTGCGCTGCGGCGATATCCCTTACTACCGATGTCATAGCTTGCGCGGTGGCGAAAGGGATTTGCTTCTGCAACTGCTTTAGCTGCCGGGATAAATCCTTAAGCGTTGACATGGTTTCCTCCAACATTATCGAGCCACCTCTTGAAGTGGCTCTGTAATGCCCTACTGACGTTTTGTTTCCGCCTGTCTGATATCAGCCTTATCCCGGTTGCACTTCCCCAGCGCCGATAGCAGTCCTACGCCAAAACACAGGTGTACTCCTCCGCAATATGGTCCGGGTTGCGAAATGATTAAACATATTTAGATACACGATGTATTGTTTAGTCATTAGCTGTTCATTCAGCGCCCCGTTTACTTTTGGATATCCTCTTCGGGGTTTTTTATCACGCCGACCTCGCCATGCAGGAACGGCAATGTAGCCCCGCTACTGACTCACTGCACGGTAGTAGGCCTGCCAACGGTATTTATCTAACCGCAGTTGGCGCAGGCATTGAGCGGTTTCGACGTCTGACTGCAGGTCTTCGTCGCTGTCTTTCCCTGCGTCACTTGCTTTGCACGGCGGGTTCATCAAATCCGGGGATGGAGTTGGCAGCGTCGATGGCCCGTTGGCGCAGCTGCACAGCATCATCGTCAAACCTGCACACAGTACGATTCGGAGACTGGACATATTTCACCACGTCGCGGGTTATGGTTTTGTAGATGACCTTGCCCTCTTCTGAGGCGGCAGCGGCCTTTTGCTCTACAGGCTGGATAACCTTTTCGGCTTTCTCTTTTTTCTTCGCTGCCTGAGCGTTGATATGGACAGCGTGAGAGCTCCATCCGGAGCGCCATGAGAAAACACAGCAAAGCAGCAGGATAACCACTGCGCTGATAATGGCTGTTAAGCGGCTCATTAGAACACTCCCGGTGCAGATGGCGGTATGCCGGGATTTAATGGCCCGAAACCATCATCAACTTTCTGTGGTTTTTCACCCCACAAACACACCTCGCGCTCAATCTCGCGACGCGTTACCAAGCCCTTCCACTCTTTACCGCCGGCATACGTCCAGCGACGCAGCTGGTCGCATGCGCCTTTCTGGTCGCCCTGGTTGATTTTGCGCAGCAGCGTTGAGGTCTGGAAGTTGCCAGCGCCGACGTTATACGCGAACGAGTACAGCGCCCCACGCATCGTTTCTGGGATCGGCTGTTTGATGTAGGGGTTAATTTGGCGTGCAACTGTGTTGAGGTCTTTATTGAGAAGCGCTCGGCACTCTGCCTCGGTGTAGGTTTTACCGAGCATGATATCGTTGCCCGTGTGTCCGTGGCATACCGTCAACACACCTACGACATCTTTGTAGGGCTTATACCGCACTCCCTCCAGACCATCGTTACCGGTCGGCCCTGTTATGAGCGCGGAGGCAATAGCAATAGCACCGCCACCAACAGCAGCAATAACGCTATTCCTCAGCTTTGGTAACATAGCCATTCAGCCGATCCTCCCGCTCTTTACGCCGGTAATACCAGTTCACTCCGCAGGTAATAACAGTGCACGCTATACCGACAACGATCGCCCAGTCACTCAGGCTCATACCCGCCACTTTGTCGGCCAAAATCCATACCTCTGTTTTTGCTACATCGGCATAAGCCTTTGCTGAGACACCGCAGCCCGTCAGCGCGGTCCCGGTGCCGTATGAGAGTCTGCTGTAAATGGTGCTCATTTTGGTCATAGCCTCACCTCCGTGGTTACGGATGGCGCTGTGTGTTTGAAAAGGGTCAGGCCCGTCAGGCTGGATTTAACAACGAAGCGTGTCGATGATGATTCCTGCGGGACCTGATAATAAAAAAGCCATGCAAATGCATGGCCTTGTGATTTGAATCCGTTATTTACAAAATGTATTCGAGACAGTATCTTTCGACTTCCGGACAAAAAAACAATACCGGGACAAAATCTAAATGTAACTGCCTTGCCTGCATGAAACCATGCGGGCTTTTTTTTTGCCCAAAGAAAAAGCCCACCGAAGTGGGCCTTACAGCTATCATCATTTTTATATTGGGTGTGGTGCCGGGTGCCTCCCGGTGAGCCGCCGCCAGTCCGGGGACGACTCGCAATAAGCGCAAAAATAAATCAGACTGACAATGCCCCTCCGCATAGGGGGATTCACCACGTCATAAATTTAACATCTGACAAATTTCGTTTCAATGCAATATACGACGATGTGACAGGGGTACTGATGCAATGCATCTCGCGAATACCCCTGTCGTATCGCCGGAAAGCAAAAACCCCGCCGGGTGGCAGGGTTAGTAATCGGTTTCATTTGGATGTAAGTATCCATGATTAGAAGCATACAGGACACTTTTATGCAAAGTCAACTCTATCGTGCAAAAAAGTGTCGCCATATGCTTTGATCACTTCAGTAACTGGTCGCTTTCTCAAATTCCGCCGCAGCCTGTTTCTCCCCTTTGCAGAGCATATCCACCAGCCTTTCATAGAATGGCTTCCAGTTGCGTGACCATGAGGACTGGTGCAGGTCCGGAATATGCAGCTGAATTGCACGGTGGGCATCCGCAGATTTTACACTGGTGAAACCATTACCGGAGCAACGCTCACAGGTTTTATATACCGGGGCCCCGCGCTCTTTAGTCTCTTTGCGATCCAGAACCTGGCCGGAACCACCGCAGCGGCAGCGGGCGTTAATCATCCCTTTGCCGTCACAGGCTTCACATTTAGCGCTGGAGATGGCAGTTACTTCGGTCCACTTCTCCCAGTCGGACGGACGAACAGCGCGTGACCTTTTCGCCCAATAAGGCGCCTTACCCCACGGGTATGTGACTTTTCGCTCCGTGATAGTCGTCTGCATCTTCCCCGTACCGCTACATACCCTGCAGACCCCGGTTGTTTCAGCTGAACGGGAATACTCCGCAAAGGCAAATTTCGCCAGCACCAGGCAGCAGCGCCCCAGCGCTTTACCTGCGGCCTTCCGCACGTTTTTAGGTGCTGTATCAAGGGCATGTCGCGCCAGCGCCTGAACGGCCAGTTGCTCATCGGTTTTACTGATGCCCGCCTTACCGAAGAACGCCGCCAGCCCGAATCGTGCGCGGCTGCTGGTCACCCCGATCCCGGTCATAACGTCTGTACCATTCAGGCGATTCGGCGATGTGCTTTTCACGTCGTCGCTGATATGCATCCCCTGGGGGCTAAAGTGTTTGAGTGCTGATTCCAGTTTCATGCGGCCACTTCTCCGATATCAGAAATTAAAATTTGTCCGGTTACACCCCAGAGCTTTGTCACCCGAAAGTCCCAGATGTGAGCGTCGTCAGCAAACAACGCATCCATCAACGCTTTAATCATGTTGTCGGCATCCGGCTTTTGCTGGTGAGCCTGACCATCCATTGCTGCACGTTTTTTCTGGCTCCAGCTCTCCGGCATCGGCAGGATGAAAGTAATGTGACTTCCCGCCTCTGGCATAACGACCTTCTTCAGCCTGACCTCATCACAGAACGCCCGGTAACGAAGCACTACTTCTCGTTGTTTCCATTTGTCGGCGCGGGTTTGTCGGGGCTTGCCCATTGGGGTGATGTTAAAAATCTGCATTATTCTCCTGGCTCCCTCTGGTATAGCGACGTTGCTGCGTTTTAGGTTTGGGGGTTGAGCGCTGGCGGGCTTCGTCCTGGTCGATCGGCAGGAAATGCCCGTTATAGAACCGGCGATAAATTGTCCCCAGTTCGCCGTTGCGTTGTTTTGTCACGTTGATTTCGGCTATGCCCTTTGCAGGTGATTCCGGGTCGTAAACTTCATCGCGATACAGCATCAGGATTAGGTCAGCATCCGCCTCAATCTCCCCGGAGTTCTTTAGGTCAGAGTTCATCGGGCGCTTGTTGGGGCGAGATTCTACCCCGCGGGATAACTGGCTCAGGGCGATAACTGGCGTTTTGTTGGTCTTGGCGAGACGTTTCAACCCCTTTGACAATTCCCCTACCGCCAGGTCATAGCGGGCCGTGCTCTGAATTTTGATCAGCGCGAGATAGTCGATGACCACCAGGGCAATTTCTGGATGCTCCAGCTTATAGCGGGTTGCGGTTTGTACAATCTGGTCGATATTGAGGTTGGTTGCGTCGGTGATCCAAACGCTGCGGTTAACCAACTGCTCCATGCCGTTAAAGAATCGCGCCCAGTCTTCATCCTCAAACTTTTCGACTGCCTTCAGTCTGGATACAGGCATACCGCCAGCGGCAGAAACCATGCGTTTGGCGATCTGCGTGTCGGACATCTCCATGCTGAAAAACAGAACACCATGCCCCTGTGCAGAGACCTTCTCGATAATATCCAGCGCCAGCTCTGTTTTGCCCATCGAGGGACGCGCCGCGATAAACACCAGATCCGTGGATTCAATGCCACCCGTCTTCTCGTCAAGATCCTCAATGCCAGTAAGCAGGCTACGGGTTTCCTCCCTCCCCTGGCTGCGGGACTCTACCTCGTCAGCCACGGCGGTGAGCAGATCGGAAATATGGACAGGCTGCACAGTATCTGCAGAAATATCGATGGCTGAAACCACCTGTTTTACGGACTCCAGGGCAGCCAGCGCAGCATCACCATTGCTGGCACTCTTAATCTGGTTTAGCACCTTTTCCAGTGCGGCCTCTGCATCACGGACACCGGCATTGCGACGCAGAACGTCGATGTAAGAGACCAAAGCCGATTTCGCCCAACTAACGCGGGTGGCCTCCAGAATGGTGGTCTGAAGCGCTGGCAGAGACTCACAGAGCAGCAGCGGATCAATAACTCCTCCACCGCGGGCTTGCCGACAGATGCCGGTATAGATTTCACGATACTGACGCACCGAGAACGTACTCGCCGGCAGCCGGGAAAGGATATCCAGTACCTCAGGGTCAGCACCTCGCAGGAACAATGCACCGATGACCGCCCCTTCCAGATCTTCGTTTTTCCACACAGGCGTCATGCAGACACCCCGTCTATGCCACGAAAGCTTTCCCAGTTGAACGCCAGGCGATTGCGACCGCCGTTGGTCACGCGGTCTACGATACGCTCGCCGATGGAGTCTTTGAGTTGCTCAAAGGTCAGATTACTAATCAGGATGGTGGGTAACACGCTTTCGTAGCGGGCGTTGATGATTTCCTGCAGGATGGCCAGTTCAGAAGCGCTACCAAACTGCACCCCCACCTCGTCGATAATCAGCAGGTCCAGCGATGCATAGTGTTCCAGCACGCCGTCTTCTGTGGTTTCGGAATTATGGCGCCACGTGCTTTTCACGGCCCGCATAACGCGCATCACATCAGTAATTTCAACCCTGGCGAGATGGTTACGGATGATGGCTTTCGCTGTCGAGATGGCCAGGTGGTTTTTCCCTGTACCGCAGTTGCCGGTCATCACAAGCCCCTTTCCGGTCGCAAATACCTGCGGCCAGTTTTCGGCATAATGGCGGCAGCCGGCCAGATTTTTGCTAGCCCCCTGATTCACCGGGCGATAGTTTTCGAATTCGCATTCTTCAAAACGGCGGGCGATGCCTGCGTTGTCCATCAGGTCAGCGACGCGTAACGCACGCAGCTCCGCGTCAATCTCTGCCAGTTGAGCACGGAGGCATGCAGGACATTGCGAATGTTTGAAATTCTCACCGCCGCGAAAAGCCTTTCCCACCAGCGTGAATCGCTCAAAATCTCCATGCTTTTCACAGGAGGTAATCTCGGTGTTTCCTGAGTTCCAGCCGCTGTATCCCCACGGGAGTTTGTGCTCCAGCGCAAAATTTAATTCTTCTGCAAGGCGCTCCCGATCGGCTTTCAGGTCGTGGCGCGCTTTTTGTTGGTTTAAATTTAACATGTCATTTCCCCTGAATTACCAGTCCCAACTTGATTCGCCATAGTTCTGCTCACTGAAGCCAGATACCGGCAGCACGCCAGGGCGCCCACCGCCGGGAGCGGATGGCGATTGCCAGGATTCTTCGAAGTGGCGATCGGGACCGAAGAACGTGGCAGCTTGCTTAACGAACTGGGTTCCGACGCTGCCGGTTGCGCGGGCATAGGCTGCATAGCGCTTAACACCTGCCAGCATGTCATCAGGCTTAACCCCGTCTTTCAGGCGAGCTTTCCAGGCTTTGAAAGCCCCCGCCTTGGAATTGCCACCAGCGCGTTTGGGGTAAGCATCCCAGGCTGTTTCGAACTCAGGTGAATAATCCTGTTTTGCAGGGCGTGCCGGTGCAGAGGCGTCAGCCGATGCGCCAATAGATTTAGTCTCTGTAGTAGTCTTTGTTGTAGTAACCGTTAGAGATCGGGCGTTTTTGCCTTCATCCATCGGTGCATCCTGCGCTTGTCGATCAGGGCAATTTGCCCCGTTCGATGAGGGTACCTGTTCCGCATCATTGAGTAGCTCGCAATCATGGTTGATGGTGTAGTAATTTGTCCGGTCATGCTGGGACTTATTGAGCTGCTCAACATCAAGACATCCCTGTTTGACGAGTGATGTAAAAGCGCGTTTAACGGTATCTGCTGACCAGAACGGGAATTGTTTTACCCACGACTCATAGCTGTTGAACACCCAGCGGCGGCCCTCAAAATTCACACCCTGCTCTTTGTCGTTAATCCAGTAGTTAACCTGTTGCAAGACAATCGCTTCGTTGAGACCGATGCGCGTGGCAAGCTCAGGGTTAATAACCAGTGGACGGAAATTAAATAGCATGCTCATTTCGCATCACCAGTAGTCGAGGTGATGGTGTACCCTAGCGCCGGCCCAAGGCACACCTTTAATCCAGTCACAAGGGCCCCTATTTGGCGAACGGTAAGATGACCAGCTTGCTCAAGGTTTTTCACTTCTTTGAAGATCATTTGCTTTGAACAGCAACAGAAATTTGCCAGGACATCATGCCCAAGGACGCGCTCACCTTCGCCATCCAGTGACCCTGCCATTAAGATGCGGATCATAATCAGGCGCTGTAGCGGGCTGGAGAACGGGTAGTGATGAACAAAATTTGTATTACTCATGCTGCACCTGCCAATTCTTTGTCGCGATTGCTCACGCTTGATTTGTAATCGAAAAATCTGGTATGGTTTTTCATGAAATTTCCCCCGAGGTCATTTCAAAACAAATGCTGTGTCGAAAGTCAGAACAGGCCGGGTTGAGCGCCACCACCTCTTCCCGGCTTTTTCTTTGCTGCTTTCCGTTCTGCGGTAGTTGTCTGCCCCAAAGCCCACTGACGGGCTCGAAAAAGGCAATCCGCAAAACAACTCCCCTTTTTGGTTGACTGCGACATGCAGCGGTAATGTTCCAGACCTTTGGCTACCCCCCCCCTGAACCACCGACGGCGCGAAGCCTTCTACGGTCAGCGCCGCCGTAATGTGCTTGCGAATGAAGTCTTCGGGTGACATGTCACACCTCATTGGAACCGTTGCTAATTCCTGGGTGGGTGTATGGGATTTTTGAATCCAAATGACATAAGATCGCAACATCCTCTGGAACTCCACGCATCTCCCACTTCCCTACGGCCTGACTACTTCTCGGTTTGCCTTTGCGTGGGAATCTTTTCCCGATAGCGGTATTTGTCTTAAATTGCTGCTTAAGGATTTCAAACAGAGTCATTTTCATCTCTCGGCGTCGAAACTATTGTATCAATCGATAGTAGCAAATAGAATCCAAAGTATCAAAACGAAATGTTACTTTAGTTTCTTTTAGGGGGATGACTCATGAGTTCGTTAGCAGACCGGTTGATAAGCCGACGCGAATTGTTAGGATTCACGCAAGAGGCTCTTGCCAAAAAAGCAGGTGTCACGCGGGTAGCTATCAGTAAAGCGGAGCTTGGACTAACAAAAAACTTTAACAGCAATACTCTTTTTAAGATCTCATCCGCACTTGGATGCGAACCTGAGTGGCTGCAGACTGGTAAGGGAACGCAGGAAAAACTGCCACAAACCCAACCACAAAAGAAACCTATCAGTGATACAGCTTGGGTTAATAACGTAACCGAGACCGTGCAACCACAGCGCAGATACAGCTACCCGAAGTTAAACTGGGTTCAAGCTGGTCAATTTGCGCAATGTGGCGATAACTATAATATGTATGATATTGAAAACTGGATTGATTCTGTAAAGTACGCTGGCGAAAGAGGTTTTTGGCTTGAGGTAAAAGGCGATTCTATGACTTCGCATGCAGGGGTAACCTTTCCTGAAGGTATGTCCATACTTATTGATCCAGAAAAAGAACCTTACTCAAACTGCTATGTTATCGCGCAAAAGAGAAGTAGCAGGGATGTTACTTTTAAAAAGTATGTAACTGACATGGGGGCTGGGTATCTGAAACCCCTCAATCCTCAATATCCTATGATCCCCCTAGATGATGAGTGCGAAATAATCGGTGTGGTTGTTGATGCCAGGTGGGACATATTTTAATTATATATCAATCAGATGCCGGCTATGCCGGCTTTTTTTTGGATAAGTAGCGAAAATAAAGTATCAAAACCACTTGCACCAAAATGATACTTTAGTTACCTTTAATTCACCGAGTAATCACTCTCATGGTGAATATGAAGATGATAACAGAAACCGAAAAAGTTAATTTCTGCTCCGATAGTTTGACTAAGCTTGGTCATTTTTTGTCGATGCTGTGTCAGGCTGTAAAAGATAACAACTGTGAACCTGATGATATTGAGGGGTGCCTTGGCATAGCTTGGGACATGGTTAACTCAATGCAGAAAACTATTAACAGCGCAAATAAAGAGGTGGAAGAATGAAAACCAACACCACCAACCACCCGAACCTCATTAGCGCGATGGAATACACTAATAACGTATGCGCCCTGCTCGTAGCACTTGAGTTAAGCGCTGAACAGCTTGATGCGGATACCATTAAAGAAGCATCCAATGGCATTCGGTACCTGGCTTCGCGAGCATATGAAGAACTCGAACGCGTACATAATTTTGAGGCAAACAAATGAATACTCCCGTTCAGATGCTTGAAACTATTTCTGCTGATATTATCGAGAATACTGTGCTTCTTGAAACCATCTACAAAAATAGCAGCGAAGACCACGAAACAGATTGCGCTATAGCTTGCCTGATTCGTTCAATGAAAAAGACGCTCGACACTGCGAATGAATATATCAACACGCTCAGCGATGTATCAGCCCCCCCCCCCCCCAACGGGACGAGAGCGGCGCTGATATTGTTGATGATGTTTTTCACGCGACCATTACGGCAAGAAAACTCGAAGAGCTTGCGCATATTTATAATGAGGCTTACTTCACAGATGAAGATAATGGCAAACCAGCCATGTATATGGCATCAGTAATCTTCGATTATGCGATAAAAGTTTGCAGTGAATTGAAAAACATCGAAGCAAAATTGAATTAACCAAAACAGTTTTAATTAACACCTTAACCGGTGGGGAATCCTGCACCCTAAATTTAGCGAGGGATTTATTATGACATTCATCATCGACCGAGCAGCATATAAATTAGCCCGCCTGTACGCGGCGAGCGGGCACGAACTTATTGCAGAATTGTACCTCCGCAAGGCTTATGGGAGGTAATAATGGCTGTGTCAGCAAAAAACATGACCTTGCAGGAAATAAGTATTACTTCAGAAAGGTTGCATCACCTGATTCAAACGGTGGCTGAAAACTACTACCAGCTTGAGGACGGGCAGCGATTCTCTCTTATTAACCTTGCTTACGATATATCAGCAGATATTGAAACCTGGATGAATGCCGAGGAGGAAAGGGACGGTGGAACGACAAAACGTAATTGAAATCTATCGCCGTAGAATTGCCATAGCAACTCTGCATCGGCTAAAGCGTAAAACAGGCGGGTATTGTCTTTCTGTGAACATGCCAGATAGCGATATTCAGGTTATCGAAATCAACGAAGAATCAATGCAAAAACTTCTGCTGAGATTCGAAAAACAGGTTCGCGCGGAATTTGGCTCAGAGTCTGATAGTTTTCTACGCAAAACGTATATGAACAGCCTTGATATTAACAGCCACACCGAATATTTGACCGAAACAGGCAAGGCGATTGTAGATGATATTTTTTCGGAATTAATCGCCCACGCAAAAGAAAAACATGTCAGCGGAGGAATTAACTGATGATTAGTCAGAATACATTTTCGCGCAATGGCGCTCCAACCCTTTCCCGGGTACTGGCGGTTGATCTGCATGTTTCTCCCGATTTTTCCGGGCGAGTGCTGGTTTATGTGCGTAACGGTCTGGTCACCGACCGCCGCCTTGCTGATGACGAGCATCTTTTGACGCTGACCGGATTTATCGAAATGGCCCGCCAGGCTGGTTGGAATGTTACCCCCCCCAGCACGAACTAACAGGAGATACCTGTGGCACTAACAGCAATACGCATTCCTGAGCGGGTACACCTGCAGGCGATGCAGGTCCTGCTGCGGTACCGCCGGAAGCGCATTTATGCACGGCGTACGCACCGCACGGGATATCTCAGCCTGAAGGTTAACCCACGCTGGCGGCTCTTATCGAAAGACGACGGCCGGAACTGGGAAGTGATGTCTCACGAAAAATATTCAGGGGAAATTAAACGATGATCGACAACCGCACCGCCAGCGCTATTGACCTGGCATTACAGAAGCACCACACGCCCGTCGGCGACCTTTACGCCGCTATTCGTCACGGCCGCATGAAGCGTTGCTTTAGCCGCGGTACCGCCATTAGTTGGCTGGCCCACTTTCTAACATCGCATGCCTTTGCTCTGTCCGGGTTTAAGCAGCGCCACCCTGATTACCTTGTGGAGCACGAAGGAAACGAAATGTGGCGCCGTGGCGAAACTACCGACGAATATCACCGCGCCCACCAGCGCACCGTTCGCCGTCTGCGTCGCATCCTCGCCCGCAAGCGTGAAATGCAGAAATGGTGCGAAAAGTGGGATGCCATGCACGACCGCTACGTGAAAGAGCGTGAAGAACTCAGGGCCAGCAAACCAGCAGAGGTACGCAATGGATCACACAGCATTTAACCCGGAACCAACGTCAACCGGCATCCGGATATCTGTAAACAGGATTACTGCCTACTCCGCTGCCATTCGTGAGCTGGATAACGGGCGCTATGACAAAAGTCTCGCCGACGGCATGAGCATTCTGGCCTGCATCATGGAAGCGGTAGAAAGCAGCTGGATCACGCTCACCATCGAGCAGCAAATCATCGTCTGGCGCTGGTTGCTCGCCGCGGTATTCATTACCGAGGAGCGGGAGAAGAACGGGACTGTCGACGTTCCGAACGACGAAGGTGGCATTGATGAGGCCGTTATCTACTCCGGTGAGCACGGTGCAATCAGCGTCTACCCAGGGCCGGAACGCTTTGCGCTCGCTAACCACGTTGAGGCCGGCGCCATCGAGAAATACGGGCAAAAGGAAGGGTTGCCGCTGGCGCTGCGCATGTATCAGGACATGGTCGTTTGTGACGACGAATGCGGGTTCCGGCTGTCATCTATGGGCCGGCAGGGCTTCAACATGCTGCACGACGGCTTTATCGAGCAAATCCAGACCGAGGGCATGCCAGGCATGCCGGTTATGCACTGAGGGAAATGATGATGAATAACTTGATCACCAGCAAGCCATCAATGACCAGCCTGGAAATTGCCGGGCTGGTAGAGAAGCGTCACGACAACGTGAAGCGCACCATTGAGATGCTGATTGTGCGCGGTGTAATCACTTCTCCTCAAATTGAGGAAAAGCCTACCGCCGGGCGCCCTACAGCAGTTTACGTTTTTGAAAGTGAAGAAGGTAAGCGCGACAGCATCATCGTCGTCGCCCAGCTTAGCCCTGAGTTTACCGCCCGCCTGGTGGACCGCTGGAAAGAGCTGGAAGAAGAGCGCTCCCGCCCCAAATCACAGGCAGAACTGATCGCAGAAATGGCCCTGCTGAATGTTGAGCAGGAGCGCCGCCTCTACCAGGTCGAAGAGCAGGTAGAAACGGTAGCGGAAGCGGTCGAGAACATTAAGCGCGGTACCATGCGGGCCGGGTACGTTGGTTATCGTCAGGTTGTCGCCAAGAGCGGTATGACTGATGCGAAATGCCGGAACCTGGTTAACGCCTACCGAATCCCGACTGATACGCACGAATTCATGACACCCGATGGCCTGCTTTCCCGCCGGGCTATCGTGGAGTTTGAACCGTTCATGAAAGCATTCCGCCAGATGATGTCCGAGGCAGAACCCCGCGGCACCCGCTGGTATCACCCGAAGATGGGCCTGTTTCAGGCTATTGGGTGGGAGGGCGGCCACGGTGAATAACGTTATCTGGCTGCCGGCCGGTTCTATCGAGGTGGCCCACCAGCGGGCCTTAACCTGGGTTTGCGATGCATATCTGTTTTATCTGGTCAGCCTGCACCGCCGCCCGGTGTATCGCCACCAGTACGGCGATATTTCGCTTAACCAGCCAGCGCTGCAGGGCTTCATTGACTCCTACCTCAAAGATAAAGGGTGGGACATAGAGCGCCGCCGTGCGCATTACATCAACATTCTGGACCTCATCAAATATTTGCACCGCAGCAATTCGCAATTTATCGACTGGGGAACAGTGCCGGCGCTTACGCCTCGGGGGATCCGCTGGATGAACGCCTGCCTCTCTCGCCTGGGTGAAATGGTTAACAGCTATGGCGGATGGAAAGGCTACATCACTGCTGTTGAGGAGGTGCAGACCAATGAAAAAGGTATCTGAACTGGCGATGTTCACTCTGTTTTTCTCCAGCCTTTCGGGGCTGGGGTTTGCCGCGGGTGTCTGCTGTTTCTTTGGTATTGCGCGATTACTGGCGAGGACTCTGGCATGAAAATCGATTATCAGGACTACGGATCCGTTGCAAACATTACGGTTACCAGCTCGGTATTCGAATTCCGCCGGCACAACCGGGCGATTGATGTAGCTCTGTTCCTGACACCGGGTATGACCAGCAATAGCAGCGGATTTTTCATCATGAAAACGGTATTGAGCGGTCAGACAAAGCACGCCCTCCGGGCCTACAAACATCTGCTGCGGGAGGCTAAGCGATGAGTATCAGCGAAAAACGGCTTAAAGCAATTGCCGGTGGTGAACCTTTCTTCCCGGGCGAGGTGGTAGCGATGGCTCTTGAGCTTCTGGCGAATTCTAAAGAAACATTGCAGCCGGAATATCCAGAAAAGCTCCCCTGCCCGGTCATTCTTGAACCCGGCTTCCGGTTTGGCAAAGGCGTCGGCACTCACCTGGTATTGCGGGCGCTTCAGAACCGCGCTGAACGTTACGCTGAACTGGATGCTATGGGGCCGGAGGCACGCGCAGAACATGATGCTGCTATTGCTGAACTTCGGGAAAAGCTGGGATTTAGTGCGCCAGTTAAGACGGCCATCAAAGTGAAGCTGCCAGGCCTTCCGCAGCTTGGCTCTGATGCTGAATGGTATTTGGGGTTTGCTGCCGGAGCCGGGAGTATGCGCGAAGCCTGCGCAGCCGTGATTATGGCTGCCGGCATTGAAGTGGAGGTGAAGTGATGCCTGTTAATCCCTTTATTGAATATTGGCGCCAGATGCCGCAGCGCGAGCCAGATCCGAAAACGGTTTGCAACTTCTGCAAGCAGGTTATCGCTGAAGACAAACTGATCTCCGGGCCCAGCGTAAACATCTGCACCGAATGCGTAGACCTTTGCAACGACATTATTGCCGATCGGCAGGATGAACACCGCAAAAAGACAGTTGAGGATATGGCAAAAACACTCTGTGAGCGCGACACGGCCCTGGTGGCTGAAAGAGCCATTGCGCTCGCCAGCAGCATTTTCGATGCAGGGTACCGCAAGGAGGAGCTCTGATGAATTACAGCAAATTATCAGATGGCGAAATTAGCTTACTGGTTGGACAGCGGCTCAAGCCGGGATACGAGGTGATTCTTCACCCCAACAATCCAAAGGGGGCGCAGCTTTTGTGGGAGACATTTGGCAGGAAGCATAGCTATGGATTTTTCCCTCTCGCTAGACCCGAGGACCTTTTCTCGGCAATGAAGAAATACCGGATAGGGATCGCGCCTGCCGGTAAAACGGTCTGGAAGGCAACGCACGAATCAGGGCTTCAGGTTAATCACAAGAACCCGCTACGAGCGGCAGCTATAGCCTTCCTGATGCTGCGGGATGCGATGGAGGCAAAGAGCGATGAACAGAGAATTTGAAATCTGGGTCCGGCTGCGCTACGGCGGCCGGTATGACCTGACGCGAGACGATCACGGCTACTATTGCCGGGAAGTGGTTAAGCGGATGTATGAGACGTGGTGCCACTGGCGTGGCCTGAAAGTGGTATGAGGTGAAGATGAATACGATGTTTTTGTTAATGGCCGAATACGGGTCGGCTACCGTGCCGCTCAGTCAGGTGTGCGAAAAGTATTTTGGGCTGAAGCCGGCAACAGCGGAAAAACGCGCTGCTATGGGTGAGCTCCCTATTCCAACCTTCCGCGCAGCAGAGAGCCAGAAAGCCCCGCGCATGATCCATATTCAGGACCTTGCGAACCACATCGATGCGCAGTTGAAAAAAGGCCGCGATCTGCTGGAACAGATGAAATGCGGTGGTCAGTGACACCGTAACCGCAACTCCGGATGCCGCCCATTATGTAGCATCCGGTTTTATTTTTGCATTACATAGCACCCCTATAGCACCCCATAAACACCTATCTAATTGATATTTATCACATCACATCCGGCGATCCTTCGGAGCAGTAAACCAGCGTTTTTGCGCTCACGGCGGAACCAAACGTGAGTGCCGTTATTGTCAGAGCAAGCGTGGTGAGTTTGCGTTGCATAACGTTTTCCTTTTTTAATTTGTCAGCTAATGAATAGCTTGTTGTTTTCCTGCTCATACATAACACTAAAGCCAGATTGCAAACACCTGAAAAAATAAATAAAGAAGGAATCACTATGCCATCTCCACTTGCCAGTCAATTGACCCAGCGCTTCTTCCGCTACCTGGCCATCAGCAGCCAAAGCGACCCGCGCGCTACCACGCTGCCAACCACGCCGGGACAACATGAGATGGCCCGCGAGCTTGCCGACGAGTTACGCCGCCTTGGGCTGGACGATATCGTGATTGATGACCATGCCACCGTCACCGCGGTAAAAAGAGGGAATGTCCCGGGCGCGCCGCGGATTGGCTTTATCACCCACATCGACACCGTGGACGTCGGGCTGTCCCCGGACATTCATCCACAAATTTTGCGTTTTACCGGCGAGGATCTGTGCCTGAATAGTGAAAAGCAGATCTGGCTGCGGGTTGCCGAGCATCCGGAGATTCTCGCCTACCCGGACGAAGAGATTATTTTCAGCGATGGCACCAGTGTGCTCGGCGCCGACAACAAATCGGCGGTCACAGTGGTGATGACGGTGCTGGAAAACCTGACGCCGGAACATCGTCACGGTGATATCGTGGTGGCCTTCGTCCCCGATGAAGAGGTGGGCCTGCGGGGGGCGAAAGCGCTGGATCTCAGCCGTTTTGCCGTCGATTTTGCCTGGACTATCGACTGCTGCGAACTGGGCGAGATCGTGTATGAGAACTTTAACGCCGCGGCGGCGGAGATTCGCTTCACCGGGGTGACCGCCCATCCGATGTCCGCCAAAGGTGTGCTGGTCAACCCGCTACTGATGGCCGCCGATTACATCAGCCATTTCGATCGCCTGCAGACGCCAGAACACACCGCTGGACGCGAAGGTTACGTCTGGTTTAACGGCATTCAGGGCGATCAAAACAGCACCCTGCTGCAGGCCAGCATTCGCGATTTCGACAGCGAGAGCTTTTTACGCCGCAAACAGCAGATTGGCGACGTCGCTGAACACATTGCCGCACAATACCCGACGGCCAGCGTCGAATTTTCGATTAGCGACACCTACAGCAACATCAGCAATGCCATTGGCGACGATCGCCGGGCCATTGACCTGATGTTCGAAGCCATGGAGAGCATTGGCGTGACGCCAAAACCTACGCCGATGCGCGGCGGTACCGATGGTGCGGCGCTCTCGGCAAAAGGCCTGCTAACGCCCAACTTCTTCACCGGCGCGCACAACTTCCACTCGAAATTTGAGTTTTTGCCGCTGCGCGCCTTTGAGGCCTCGTATCATACGGCGTTACAGCTCTGCCTGCTGGCGGCCCGTTAAACCGGCTTTTGCGCCAGCATGGTGGCAAAACGCAGTTTGATACGGTTGCCGTTGGCATCGGTGCGGTGCAGCTCGCCCACCTCTTCGTTGTACCTGAGGAACGACCAGCCGGCGTAGTAGCGCCGCAGTTCCTCAGGTTTAAAGGCAAACGGGAAGCCAACGGTGCAGGGATAATCGTCGGTGTCCATTGCCGCAACGATCAGGTTGTAGCCGCCCGGTCTGGTGCAACACTGCATGTTCGCGATGAGTCCCGGAATAGTTTTCGCTTCAAGGAACATCAGTACCACGGTGGAGAGAATAAAGTCATATTCACCGTCGAAGCTTAAGCTATTCAGATCCTTGACCGCCGCCTGGAGATTGCTCAGCTCTTCCTGCGCACGAATGCTCTCCAGATTATTGATGCTCATCGGGTTTTTATCCCACGCCGTCACATCAAAGCCGTTTGCCGCCAGATAGAGGCTATTGCGCCCGTTGCCACACCCCAGATCCAGCGCTTTTCCCGGCGGCACCTGGGTCGCGGCATAGACCACTTCCGAGTGGGTACGGGTCAGCCCGTATTTATCAGTAAAGTAGTTTTCGTCACGGATAGTCATGATAAGTCCTTATTGTTTAATAATGTGGCCCGGTCGACGCGAATCAGCAATTTCCCCCGCAGCAACAGCAGAAACGTGCGTAGCAACAGCAGTCCAATAATCAGATTGGTAAAGATAAACAACGGAATCGATAAGTAATGGAACAAGCCGCTCGGCTGGCTGTGTCCAAGATGCAATCCGGTGCTGGCCAATGCGGAAATACCAAAAGAAAAGCTCCAGAAGGACGCATTGAACGGCTGCCGCAGGTACCACGGCATCAGACGTAGCATAAACAGCAGTTGTAAAAGGCCATAGCCAAACAGCAGTTTGGCGAACGTATCCGCCTCTGCGCCGTTGACGCTGAGCCAGGCGCTGCACGCCACCAGCGCTGGCGCCAGCTGGATACCCAGCGAGGTGCGCATCGCGGCGGGCAGTTCGCCATGGCTGCGTAGTCGTTGCAGAATCACCGGCTCCAGGCTCAGCCACGAGAAGATCCCGGCGCCAAGAAACACCAGCCCGGCGTCGTTAAAGCCGAGCGCCCCGCAGGCCATCGCGCTGATGAAATTGTTTGCCACCGTCGGTAAATAGAGTCCCGGCGTGGTGGCGTCGCTCGGGTGTTTTCCGCGCCATAGCCCGGCGCTCTGCCAGGCGGAATAGCTCAGCTGGAGCACCACGCCAAGGCTGAACAGCAGCAGCGAGAGCGGACGAAACCACGGTACGAAGCCGATAGCCACTAACATCGTGGTGGCGGGAAACAGGCTGACAAAGCTGCTGGCAACCGGATGGCGCATCTCCTGCAGCACGCTCCACGGGAAGCGAATGGCCCGGGAGATAAACGCTATCGTCAGCAGCGCCCAAATCATTGCCGCCAGCGCCACCAGACCATCGCCGATAGCCCGACTCACCGGCCAGAGGGTGCTGGCATAGCGCCACGCGAAGCCCATACCGATCGTGCCCAGCACCATGCCAAAATAACCTGCAGGTAAATTCAGGACCTGCCGTTCAAGCGGTTTTTTATTCATTTTATTTATTTTTTCAATTTATCTTTAAGTTGCATTTTAAAAGAACCTTATAAAACACGCTACGGAGATTTTTGCTATGTTTGTGTTAACCAAAAGTAAAAAGAAGCCTTGATAAGAGAAGTCTTGATGAACAAATATCGTCTGAGCGACAAGGTTCGCCTGTTTCACTATGAAGAGGACGGGATTAAACATAGCGTAAATCTGCGGCAAATTGTGGCCCTGCGTGATTTCGCCGATGTGCGGGCCGGCAGCGAAGGCGGCTGGCTGGACGATGAGGCGGCGCTGAGTCAGGCGGGCACCTGCTGGATCTACGACCCCAACAGCGCGGTGTTTGCCGGTGCGCGGATCGAAGATAATGCGCGGCTGACCGGGACCTGCATCGTCAGCCACTTCGCTATCATCCGCGACGAGGCATGGATCGACCACGGTACCATCAGCCATCACGCCCTTATTTGTGACAACGTCACGCTTCAGAACTCCCGCGTTCGCGGCTTCTGCCGCCTTGCCGACCAGGCGCGCATTCTCCCCCACTGCCTGATTATCGCCGCCCAGGGACTGACCGCCGACCGCGACAAATATCTGCAAATCTACCAGCGGGCGACGGTCAGCGCTTCGCGCATCGTTCATCAGGCGCAGATTTACGGGGATGCCTTCGTGGAGCACGCCTTTGTTGAGCACCGGGCGGAAATATTTGACTATGCCCGGCTGGAAGGCAATGAAGAAAACGATGTCTGGGTCTGCGATAACGCCAGGGTCTACGACCATGCGCGCCTGATTGCCGGACGCGCTGAGGATGCGATACCGACGCTACGCTACAGTTCGCAGGTGGCAGAGAACGCCGTGATTGAGGGCAACTGCGTGCTCAAACATCGGGTGATGGTGGGCGGTCACGCCCGGCTGTGCGGCGGCCCGATCCTGCTGGATGACGACGTGCTGGTGCAAGGACATGCCCACATCAGTGGCGATGTGGTGATCGAACATCGGGTCGAAATTACCGACAACGCGCGGATTGAGGCGCTGAACGGCGACGCGATTCATCTGCGCGGTCGCAAAGTGATCAATGGCGCGCAGCAGATTACCCGCACGCCGCTGCTGGGATCGCTGTAGCGCTGTATCCCGGCTAAGGCGTCACGCCGCGCGCCGGGAACCCCTATCATCAGGAGGCGGGGCTATCGATAATCCGCCCGTAGATATTCTGATCGTCATAAGCGCCGTTCAGATACTCGGCCTGTTTCAGACAGCCTTCGAGGGTAAAGCCATTGCGCAGCGCCACCTGGTTGCTCTTGTGGTTAGCCACCCGGCATTTAATCACGAAGCGCCGGACTTCGCCGCGGCGAGCGTAGTAGTGCATAAAGGCCTGCAGCGCCTGGGAAAGCAGCCCTTGCCCCTGGTGATGTTCATCAATCCAGTAACCGATGTAGCCGGTTTTATTCAGCGGTTCAATCTGGTTGAACGACAGCACGCCCACCATCTCATCGCGCAAAAACAGTAAAAACATTTTCGCGTAACCGCGCTGGTGCAGCATCACGTTTCCCTGGACATGGCGACGGGTTTCATCTTCGCTGTCGACCGCGGCGGGCCAGCTAAGCGAATGCTGTAACCAGTGTTTATTCTTCTCCACCAGCAGGTGTAAGTCGGTAACGTAACGCTCGTCCACCGCGCGCAGCGTCAGCTGGTCGGTGACCGGGATCGTTTCAGGAACGGGGGTTTTTTCTGCGGACATGACTCTCTCTCACTGCGGGAAAACCCGTCTACGGCACGCAGACGGGCAACCGCGACGGTTACTTCATAACCCGGTCATCAACGTAGTTGCGTTTATCCGGAGCCGGCGGGAAATACTGGTACAGCCAGGTCTCACTGATGGCCTCGCCCTGGCAGCGCAGGAACATGCGCATTTCCACCGGGTCGGTGGAATCGTTGGTCGGGTACCAGTCAAACTGGATGCGATAGCCGTCGAACGGCTCAACGTACAGAATCTCGATCTGCTTCGTTTCACCGTTAGACAGGGTAATCACCGGTTCGATGCCTTTTGGCGCCGCGGCCTTCAGGTCCCCACCGACGAAATCAATGGCAAAACGGCGCGCCCATTTGTCCGGGTAGTGTTCGCCCGGCGCCCAGCCTTCCGGGAAACCGCCCATCCCGGTGCGGGTGGCCATCACCCGGGCCAGCGGAGAACGCACCGGCGGCTGCGCGCTCCAGTACAGGCGATAGCTAAAGTCCAGCTCATCACCGGCCTTGATCGCTTTTTCCGGCTGCCAGAAGCAGACGATGTTATCCAGCGTCTCACCGGTAGTGGGGATCTCCATCAGGCTGACCGCCCCTTTGCCCCACTGATTACGCGGCTCGACCCACAGGCTCGGACGCTTGTTGTACCAGCCCATGATGTCCTGGTAATGGCTGAAATCGCGGTCAAGCTGCAGCAGACCAAAGCCGCGCGGGTTCTTGTCCTGGAAGGCGTTGAACTGCAGTTTTTGCGGGTTGTTCAGCGGCCGGCAGACCCACTCGCCGTTACCGAGCCACATGGCGAGGCGGTCGGAGTCGTGAATTTGCGGGTGGATGGTGTCGCACATCCGGCGCTCGTTGTTGCCGCAGCTGAACATACTGGTCATCGGCGCGATGCCCAGCTGTTTGATATCTTTGCGGGCGTAGATGTGGTTTTCCACATCCATAATCACCTGCGCCTCCTGGCAGTTGATCACAAATTTATAGGCGCCGGTGACGCTCGGGCTGTCGAGCAGCGCATAGACGGTAAAGACCGTCGCCCCCGGCTTAACCGTCTCAAACCAGAACGAGGTAAAGTCCGGGAACTCTTCCGGGGTATCGGTGAAGGTATCGACCGCCAGACCACGAGCGGAAAGTCCATACTGATAGGTACTGTCTACCGCGCGGAAATAGCTCGCGCCGAGGAAGGCGACGATATCGCGGCGCGCCAGCTCCGGCGCTTTGAACGCGCGGAACCCGGCAAAGCCGAGGTCGGTTTGCCCTACCAGCTGTTTGGTGTCTACGCCGGCGTTGTTGTAGTTAAACAGTTCCGGGCGGAAGTGGATCTCCCGCGCCTGCTGGGTTTGCGAATCCAGCGAGAACATGCGCACGCGGCGGCGAAAGCCCATGCCGACGTGGAAGAACTGGATGTCCAGCTTGCGGTCGTCAATGTTATTCCACAGCGAATGTCCCGCATCGTACTGAATACTGTTGTAGGCCTGCGGAGTCAGATTAGCCAGCGTTGGCGGCAGGTCGCGCGGGGCGCCGCCCCACGGCTGACGCGACAGGTCGTGGGCCATCGATTGCAAAACGGTAAAGTCAAAACGGCGCGTCATCCCATCAGCAATGCCCGATTCCTCGGCAAGCGCGGCGTTAGAAAAAAGTGAAGCGACTCCTGACGTTCCGCATACGGCGGCAACAGCCATGGAAGATTTGAGAAAACGTCTGCGATTCATGCCTGAGAAAGCGTCCTTCTGTTATGCCAATTGGTCGGCAACGCGACAAACAGATGCGTCGTGAATTTCGCCCACTCTAGACAAAAACGATTGATAATCCAATTGTTGGCGACAGAAAAAGCGTGAAAAAATTCTCTCCACCGAAGCGGACTGGATCCCTCCGCAGGTTTGCCCTGCGGAGGAAAGCGGGTTATTTGACGCTGACGTCGATACCCGGGAAGTATTTCGCCGCCAGACGGGTGATGGTGCCGTCAGCGCGAACTTTGTCGATTGCCGCATCGAGCTGTTTTTTGGTCGCCTCGTCGCCTTTGCGCAGGCCGTAGCCGATCCCGCTGCCGAGAATAGTATCGTCAGCCACCGGTTTGCCGATAAAGCCAAAGCCTTTGCCCTGCGGCTTGCTGAGGAAACCGGCCTGCCCGGCGGCAGACATCACCAGCGAAGCATCGATACGGCCGTTCAGCAGATCTGCCCACGCCATATTTTGATCTTTGTAGGACACCACCGTTACGCCATGCTTCTCCCAGTGCTCTTTGGCAAAGGTTTCCTGAATCGAACCTTGCAGCACGCCGATGGTTTTGCCTTTCAGCCCTTCCGGGGTGGTCTCCATGCCGCTATCGGCTTTACCGACCAGCTGCGAGGGGATGCGATAAATCGGCTGAGTAAAATCAATGCTTTTGCGTCGCTGTTCGGTGATATTCATCGCCGAGTTAATGGCGTCGAATTTCTTCGCCACCAGCCCCGGGATCAACGCATCAAACGAGGTCTCCACCCAGCTGCATTTCAGCTGAGCCGCCTTGCAAATGGCGTTTCCGAGGTCGATATCAAAACCTTCCAGCTCCCCTGCCGTATTGCGGCTTTCAAACGGCGGGTATTCCGCTTCCACGCCGTAGCGCAGTTCGCCGGCGGCAAACGCAGAGAAGGTACACATCATCCCCAAAGCAAGGGTAAGGGCTGTTATTTTCAACTTCATCGTGGGGCTCCTTAACGCGGCTTAACGTGACACAGTGCCTGCGCACCGGCCCGCAACGTGGCTTCATCTTTAGCAAAAGAGAGGCGAATCAGTTTGTTATCCGTACCATCCGTATAAAACGCCGACAGCGGGATCGTCGCCACGCCGTAGTCGGTTATCAGCCGCTTCACCATTTCGCTGTCGCTTTCGTCGCTGAAATGGCTGTAGTCCGCCAGCATGAAGAAAGAGCCGGCGCTCGGCAACAGACGGAACGGTGAGTCAGCCAGCAGCTGACGGAGTAAATCCCGCTTCTGCTGGTAGAACGGTGCCAGCGCAAGCCAGGACTGGGGATCGGTCATATGCTCAGCAAAGGCATATTGCATCGGCGTGTCGGCGGAGAACATCAGGAACTGGTGCACCTTGCAGATCTCATCCATCAGCGCCGCCGGCGCAACGCAATAGCCGACGCGCCAGCCGGTGACGTGGTAGGTCTTGCCGAACGATGAGATGATGACGCTGCGCTCAGCCAGCTGGGGATGGGTCGCCATCCCGTGGTGGTGTTCAGCGTCAAAAACCACGTGTTCATACACTTCGTCCGACAAAATCACGATATCGGTATTGCGCGTCAGCGCCGCCAGCTGGTCTAAATCAGCGCGGGAAAATACCTGGCCGCTGGGGTTATGCGGCGTATTGACAATAATCATCCGCGTGCGCGGGGTGATGGCGGCGCGGACTTCATCCCAGTTGACGCTAAAATCAGGCACCGTCAGCTTGATAGCCACCGGCGTCGCCCCCTGCAAGCGGACAATCGGCGCATAGCTGTCGAAAGAGGGTTCAAAGTAGATAACCTCATCGCCCGGATGCACCAGCCCACCGATAGCCGAGTAGATCCCCTGGCTGGCGCTGGCGGTAATCAGGACTTCGTGGTCGACGTCATAACGCGTGCCGTACAGGGCCGCAATCTTCCCGGCAATTCGCTCCTTCAGCGCTGGCAGGCCGGTCATCGGCGCATACTGGTTATGCCCCTCCTCCATCGCCCGCGTGACTCCGGCAACCAGCCGGGCATCGCAGGCAAAATTCGGCGCGCCCTGAGAAAGGTTGATGGCATTATGCTGAGCGGAAAGTTGACCGATCACGGTAAAAATTGTCGTGCCGACATCCGGCAGTTTGGAGCGCGTGGTCACCGGGGAACTGAGACTCATAGTTAATCCTTTCTCATTTTATTTGCATAACCATTCAATCCAATGCGCTACCCGGCGACAACCGAATTGTTGTCATAGTAGCCATGCATTTTGATCATGCCTTGAGAAAAGAGACGGCCAGCCAGGGCTGGCCGGACGAGAAAACTACTTGCGGGTTAAGGTGTTAAAGCTGGTCATCAGATTGCGGTAATCGGGAATATGGTTGGAAAACAGCGTCCCCAGCCCCTCAACATCATTGCGCCAGTCGCGATGCAGCTCACACGCGGCGCCAAACCATGACATTAACTGCACGCCGGCCTGTGACATGCGATCCCAGGCAGCATCGCGGGTTATCGGGTTAAAGGTGCCGGAGGCATCGGTGATCACGAAGACCTCATATCCCTCTTCAATCGCCGACAGCGCCGGAAACGCCACGCAGACCTCGGTCACCACCCCGGCGATAATCAGCTGCTTTTTCCCCGTGGCTTTCACCGCGTTTACAAAGTCTTCGTTATCCCAGGCATTGATATTCCCTGGACGAGCAATATAGGGCGCATCCGGGAACTGCGCTTTGAGTTCCGGCACCAGCGGGCCGTTGGGGCCGTTCTCAAAGCTGGTGGTCAGGATGGTCGGCAGACCAAAATATTTCGCCATATCCCCCAGCGCCAGCACGTTGTTCTTGAATTTATCCGGGTCGATGTCGCGAACCAGAGACAACAGTCCTGCCTGATGATCCACCAGCAGCACCGCCGCCTCGTTCTTATCCAGACGTACGTAGGGTTTTGCCATGATTGACTCCTCATTTAAACATCAGGTTATCCCGCCAGCCTTTCCGCGCCGGCAGAGGTTTACTGCACAGGTCAAATCATAGTTTACTGGCGGGCTGAGGATTAGCCGGCAAAAGTGGGACGCAGTGTCCCATTCGCTGAACAAAGCGGGCATACTGTCCATGATCAAAATGCATAGCTGGAGATGAGATGTCGCGAAGCGCCCTGCCTTTTCATGCCGTGGAAACCTTTCTGGTCACCGCCAGGCACCTTAACTTAACCCATGCCGCACGCGAACTCTGCCTGACTCAGGGCGCCGTCAGCCGCCAGATTGCGGCGCTGGAGGCGTGGTTTGGTTTCCCGCTTTTTGCCCGCCACGCGCGCGGCCTGCATCTTTCGCCGCAGGGCAGCGCCCTCTACCCGGAGCTCCAGTCGGCGTTTGGCCGTCTGATCGCAGTGGCAGAACAGGCTCGTCAGCAGCAGACCGTGGTACGCCTGAAGGCGCCGACCTGCGCCATTCGCTGGCTGGTTCCCCGGCTGGTGGCTATCGAGCGGCGTCACCCGGAACTGCAAATCGCCCTGACCACCACCACGGAACATAGCGTCAATTTCAGGACCGAACCCTATGACGCCGCCATCGTCTTCGGGACTCACCACAGCGTCGGCGATCTGCTGTTTGAAGAGGCGCTGACGCCGGTCTGTAACGGTACCCTGGCGGGGGACAACATGCTAAACGACGTCACGTTTTTGCACCCGACCCGGGATAAGACCGACTGGTCGCTATGGCTGGCGGCATTCTCACCCGAGGCCCCGCTACTGATGCGTAAAAACCAGCACTTCGACACCATGGATCTGGCGATCACCGCGGCCATGCAGGGGCTGGGCGTCGCCATGGCTGACGCCACCCTGGTGGCTGAAGATGTCCGCGCCGGCCGCCTGGCGCGCCCTTTCACCCTAAGCGTAAAAACCGGCGCCAGCTACCGGCTGGTGGTCCGTAGCTCGCAGAGCAAAGCCGACGGTCTGGCGCGATTTCGAGAGGAGCTGGTTAATCCAGCGTAACGTGGTGGCGCATGACCCGGCGAAACAGCGCCAGCCGGGCGCGCATAAAGCGGTTTTCCAGCTTAAATCCGACCCGCTTATGCAGCCCGATGCGCAGCAGACGATCGCGCCCGCGCAGGCTGGCGGGCCAGCGTACCGCCCCCGGCAGTTCGCTACAGCGATGTCCGGCAAGGCGGGCGAAGTTCGCCCAGTAATTGGCGACCTGCGCGGCAAACGCGCGGTCTTCCTCGTCGGCATAGGTGCGCACCGGCTCGGCCAGGGTGAGCGTGTCAAACACATAGGGCACTTCATCGCCGTGCCACGCCCCGTGCGGACAGGTTTCATCGGCGGCACGGGGAACATAGTCAAACCAGTAGCGCCAGCACGGCTGCCCTACCCGCTGCTGGGCCTGCATCACCACATAGCCCAGCGTGGTGAAGGCCATATCGCGGCACACTTCGCGTCCCAGATTCTCATCCCCCTTGACGCCGGGATAGAGCAGTTTGATCAGGCCGAGGCCAAACCGCCGCTCGCGGCGCAGTTTCTGGATCTGCCCGGCGATATCGACGCCGAATACCGCCATCACGCTGGCCTCGTCGCTGTTAGAGCCAACCATCACTGGCATCGGGTGCTGGCGGCCGGCAAAAAACGCCTCCAGCATCGGCTGCGGTAACACCGCATCGCCGACGATCGGTACCGGCCCGGTATTCAGCGGCGCGGTCAGCGACCAGAATGCCTCCGCGGGAATCGCCCGCAGCTGTGCGGCGCTGGCCTGTGGCAGCGAGAAGTGTTCCGCCAGCAAACGCCCTTTCTCCAGCGCGTTTTCTCGCGGCAGATCCGGCAGCGTATAGCCGCTCTGGATGATGGCCTTATGGAACAGTCCGCGGGATTTCGGCGATACCATTAGCGAGAGCACGCTGCGCGCCCCGGCCGATTCGCCAAACAGGGTGACGTTGGTGGCGTCGCCGCCAAAAGCGTGAATATTATCCTGCACCCATTGCAGCGCGGCAATTTGGTCAAGGAGGGCGAAATTATAGACTCGTTCGCCGTCTTCCCCTTCCAGCGCCGGATGGG
Organism: Klebsiella sp. YJ; assembly: GCF_002108615.1. NCBI lineage: Bacteria > Pseudomonadati > Pseudomonadota > Gammaproteobacteria > Enterobacterales > Enterobacteriaceae > Klebsiella > Klebsiella sp. YJ. Next base: position 5,024 of record NZ_MTEG01000033.1, on the reverse strand, counting down.
CGAAGAACCCCAGATGCCCCAGCCGATAGTTGACGGTCACCACCACCACGTCGCGGGCCGCCAGCGCTTTACCATCGTAAGGGGGCAGGCTGCCGGCGCCAATGGTAAACCCGCCGCCGTGCAGCCAGACCATGACCGGCAGCGGCTGAGTGCGTCCGGCGGGTGCCCAGACGTTAAGGTAGAGACAATCTTCTGAGAAGCGACCGGGATCGCCGCCGCCCAGCTCGCGGCAGTACTCAATATCTTGCCAGCTGGCGGCGGAGAAGGTGTCGGCCTGGCGGACGCCCTGCCAGCGCGCGGGCGGTTGCGGCGCGCGCCAGCGAAGTTCGCCGACCGGCGGCGCGGCAAAGGGAATACCGCGCCAGAGATGAATGCCCTGTTCAGTGATGCCGGATAACGTCCCCTGCCGGGTTTTGACCAGTGGGGTAGACGGGTTCTGCATGACCTGCTTCCTTTTACTGACTGTCGTCAATGATTCATGTCAGCAGAGTACCGGTTTCAGAGCAGACCGCAACGACGTTTACTGCGCTCCTCGGCCTGTTGATAGAGAGCAAACTCGTCCAGCACCGGGCAACCCAGCGCCGTTTCAAAGGCGTCACGGCTGGCATTGCCATGGCTGCGGGCCTGAATGTCATTGCCAAGATTTGACTGGAAAATCCCTGCCGCGCTCACCGGTAAAAAATCTTCATAAATAATCGGTTGCGCCACCACCCAGCCGCGTTCGATTAACGGCTGCGGATCGTCGCCGGGGCCAAAGGCATGACGATGGGCTTCCCCGGCGGGGGTCAGGCGATAGCGGAACCACGCCAGCCCCTGCTGACGCAGCAGGAATTCGCTGTCCGGGAACTGGCTGAACACCTCCTGCAGATGGCGCTGATGGTGGAGGTTGTCTTTCCCGACGCCAGCTTCGTTCAGCAAGCGATCGTACAGCGCCCGGCCTTTCGGCGTCAGCGCAATCCCGCGTTGCTCTATCTCGCCAAAACGCGCGCTGTGGGTCCCCTGGTGCTCCCCGGCAAACACCACCGGTTCTTCGAGGGCCTTAAAACTGGTCTGGCGCAGCAGAATCGGCACCTCACGACGCGGCGGCCCTTCAATTAATGCCTTCGGTACCATCCCGCACTCCGGCATCAGCGCCTGAACCCGGTCGATATCCAGCGTGCGCGGCGTCAGGTGGTTGATATGGCAGCCGGGGAAGCAGACCACATCGGCAATCAGCCGGTGCTCATTATGCAGCGCATAATAGGTGTCGGCGTCCACCGTTGCGTGGCTGTGCCAGCGGAACGTCTCCAGCGCCTGGTGGACAAATTCCCGAGCCTGCGCCGGCGAAAAGTGGCCCTGCTCTTCGTGCACAGCGAGGAGCTCACGACAGCGGGGAGTAAAAATATCGCGCCGGGCGAGGATCGCCGCCGCACGCTGGCGCAGCTCAACGTTGGCAATCAGTTCCAGACGCAGCAGCGAGGTAAAAATACGAAACGGATTGCGCGCCAGCGCCGCGTCATCAATCGGGCGAAACGCGGTAGAGTGCACCGGCACGCCGGCCTGCGACAGATCGTAATAGCTGACGGGGAACATCCCCATAATGGCAAACATACGCCGCAGCGTCGCCAGTTCTTCCGCCGTGCCAACGCGGATCGCGCCGTGGCGCTCGACGTTAAGTCGCGACAGCTCATCGGCATTCGCCAGCTGCTCATGCAGTTTAGGATTATGCTCCAGCACCGCCAGATTTACGTCCGCCACCAGCTCCAGTAACGTCCCGTACTGTGGAACTTCCTGCTGGTACATCGCCGACATTGCCTGCGAAAAGTTTTCCCGAATCTCATCAGCCGTGATGGTGTTCGCCATGATGCCTTACCTCCAGTGAATACTTCCTGGAGTGTAGAAAAGGCCCATGGCAACGGCGGGAAGAATTTACAAATTGTGATGCGGATAACCTGCCTCACTCCTCGGTGCCGTCCTGAGCATAACCGTGGGTTATGCAAAACGACCATTAATTTCACTTTAAAGTAACAAAACATTTACACACACTGTTTCTGGCGATATGACAATAAAAAGCCCTCTACCGATAAAAACGGAGCCACTACCCTATGAATGATAAATGGTCACCGCGCGAGGTTGTGCATCGCGACTATAGCAGTCACCCGCCCGCCTTTGCGCCGGGCTACAAAACCAGCGTCCTGCGCTCACCGCGCAATGCACTGATCTCGCTACAGAATTCCCTGTCTGAAATTACCGGCCCGGTATTCGGTCACGACGATCTCGGGCCGCTGGATCATGACCTGATCCTTAATTACGCCAAAGAAGGTCTGCCTATTGGCGAGCGCATTATTGTCCACGGCTACGTGCGCGACGGCTTCGGCCGGCCGATGAAAAACACGCTGGTCGAGGTGTGGCAGGCCAACGCCGGCGGCCGCTATCGGCATAAAAAGGATCAGTATCTGGCGCCCATCGACCCCAATTTCGGCGGCTGCGGTCGGGTACTGACGGATGAAAACGGCTATTACTGCTTCCGCACCATTAAGCCAGGCCCCTATCCGTGGCGTAATCAGGTCAGCGACTGGCGCCCGGCACATATTCACTTTTCCCTCTCCGGGGAGGCGTGGGCGCAGCGCCTGATTACGCAAATGTATTTCGAGGGCGACCCGTTAATTAAACAGTGTCCGATCGTCAAAACCATTAATAACGACGATGCGGTTCGCACGCTGATTGCCGAACTCGACACCCATGCCGCCGTACCGCTGGATTGCCTCGCCTATCGCTTTGATCTTGTGCTGCGCGGCCATCGCGCCACGCTGTTTGAAAATCGTACCCAGGGGGCCGCCCGATGAAAGACTATTTAGCCGAAACCGCCTCGCAGACCGCCGGGCCCTATGTGCATATCGGCCTCGCCCCCGACGCCGCCGGTTTTCATATCTTTGAAAAGAATTTCGGCCCGCAGCTCGCCACGCCGGACACCGAAGGTGAGCGCATTACTATCGAAGGCCGGGTAATCGATGGTTCCGGAACGCCGGTGCGAGATGTGCTGCTGGAGCTCTGGCAGGCCAACGCCGCCGGGCGCTATCACCACCCCGACGATCGTCAGCAGCACAAAAAAATCGATCCGACCTTTCGCGGCTGGGGCCGCAGCTGCTCGGACTTTTCCTCGGGCATCTGGCGCTTTGAGACCATCAAGCCGGGAGCCGTCGTCGGCCGCGATGGCCGGATGATGGCGCCGCACGTCAATTTGTGGGTGGTGGCGCGAGGCATCAATATTGGTCTCAACACGCGGATGTACTTTTGCGACGAGCAGGAGGCGAACCTGACCGATCCGGTGCTGAATCTGATTGAGTGGGAGGTACGTCGCCAGACGTTGATTGCCCAACGCGAAGTGCGCGGCAATGAAATCGTCTACCGTTTTGATATTCACCTGCAGGGTGAGAACGAAACCGTCTTCTTTGATATCTGAGTGACTTTCCGCCTGATTTTGCCCCGACCCGGTTCGGGGCGTCTGTTTTTTCAGCAAAATAAAAATTTGTAATACAAGAGAGTGAAATGTTAATAATATTTTGCTATCAGGTTATCAAATTTCAATAACTTCGCTTGTCACCCACAGCGCTCTGTTTTTAACATCAACTATGGAAAAAAATGGTCTTTTTAGTCAGCGCATTCGCTTGCGCCATCTACACACCTTCGTGGCCGTCGCTCAACAGGGAACGCTGGGGCGTGCGGCTGAAACACTCAATCTAAGCCAACCTGCCTTATCAAAAACGCTCAATGAGCTGGAGCAGTTGACCGGTACGCGACTGTTTGAACGCGGGCGGCTGGGCGCTCAGCTGACGCTGGTCGGCGAACAGTTTCTCACCCATGCGGTTAAGGTCCTCGACGCGCTGAATACGGCAGGCCAGGCGCTTAACCGCAAAGAGGGGCTGAATAACGATGTGGTACGCATCGGCGCACTCCCGACCGCCGCCTTAGGTATTTTGCCCACTGTCATCGGCCAGTTTCACAAGCAGCAAAAAGATATCACCCTGCAGGTGGCGACCATGAACAACACCATGCTGCTGGCGGGCTTAAAATCGGGAGAAATCGATATTGGGATCGGCCGCATGTCTGACCCGGAGCTGATGAGCGGCCTCAACTACGAGCTGCTGTTCCTCGAATCCCTGAAGCTGGTGGTGCGTCCCGGTCATCCGCTATTGCAGGAAACCGTAACCCTCAGCCGGGTGATGGAGTGGCCGGTCGTCGTCTCCCCTAAAGGCACCATTCCGCGGCAGAATGCGGAAACGCTGCTGCAAAGTCAGGGGTGTAAAATCCCCGCCGGCTGTATCGAAACCCTCTCCGCGTCGCTCTCGCGTCAGCTGACCGTGGATTATGACTACATCTGGTTCGTCCCTTCCGGCGCGGTCAAAGACGACCTGCGCCGCGGGCTGCTGACCGCTCTGCCGGTGCCCACCCAGGGGGCGGGCGAACCGATCGGCATTTTGACGCGCGTCGATGCCACATTCTCCTCCGGCGCACAAACTTTACTCAGCGCCATTCGCAAATCCATGCCGGCATAATGAACGCCGGACAGGGCATCTGATGCCCTCTCCGGCATTTGTCGCAGTTAGGTATTCCGTGCCAGAAACCGCCGTGCGGTACCCTGTCCGCGGTGGATCTGAAGAGCGGTAAACGGGTGCGGCAGATGCCGATAGGCACCGTAGTACCTTTATCATCAACGCCGGCGGTGCTCATCAGTCTCCGGATCGCGGCGATGGCCTCATCGCCTGCGCGTTACCGGAACAGAAGTAAGCATCAGGGCCCCGGACGGGGTCCTGATGACTGGCAACGCATGCGCTTCTGCAATTTGCCCGGCGGCGCTACGCTTGCACGGGCCTACAGGAACAGCGCTTGCACGAACCTGCCGGAACAGCGTTTGCACGGACCTGCCGCGAACAGCGCTTGCACGGACCTGCCGCGAACAACGCTTACGCGGACTACCGGAACAGCGCTTTTGTAGGTCGGGTCAGGCGTCAGCCGCCACCCGACGGAAGCCAGCGCAATCGCTA
>NZ_MTEG01000032.1:0-58690 GCF_002108615.1 Klebsiella sp. YJ | reverse complement strand
CTGGGACGGAAGTCGCTGTCGTTCTCAAAATCGGTGGAGCTGCATGACAAAGTCATCGGGCATTATCTGAACATAAAACACTATCAATAAGTTGGAGTCATTACCCAGCTGGCGATAGCCATTCACATCTTGCATCCAGGCAAGGTGTTTCCCGTCCGGTGAAAACACCACAGCATCCGCTGAAGGTGGGTTTTCATGATCGGCAGTCAAAAATGTAATTTCACCGCTCCGGGCATGACAGATAGCCATGCGGTTATCCAGCACAAATCCCAGCCACTCCCCTGACGGGTGCCAGTTAAAAGCCGATTGAATATCATTAACATTGTGGGTTAACTGCCGCAGATCGCGCCCCTGGGGGGAGATCAGCCAGAGTTGCACCACTCCCGCCTCGTCGCGCATCAGGAAGGCAATCTGCGTTGCCTGCGGGTTGGCCCGCACCCAGTGCCGCGGCGTATTGACCAGCCCCGGATAGCGTCGATGGTGAGTAAACGTTAAACGTCGCTGCATCACTCCGGCCGGCGGTGCAGGCATGGTGGTCTCCGTACCGGCCAGCGGCGTATCGCCCGGTTGCTTCCAGCCCCGCTCGCTCTCCGGGAGCGTCACAATAAACAGCTCAGGGATTCTGGCGCCATTGGTCGACAGCGTATCGCCGATAAATGCCAGCGCATGGTTCCCCACCCAGCCTTCTTCATAGGCGCGGTTAATCTCATCGCTGCCCGGCACCGGCGTCGGCGTTGTCCGGCTGACCAGCACGCTCCAGTGGCTGCCGCCATATTCACGCGGATGCTGCCCGTGCGGTGAGACCGGGCCATAAGGGGTCGCGACGCCGACGTTTCGCAGGTCAAGGGAGGCCGAACGTTGGTGCAGGACATGATCGTTATAAGTAAAGCTGACGAACTGCCCGTTTGGACTATAGACATGGACATGGCTGCCGCCGCGCAGCGCGCCCGGCGTATACGGTGCGGTGATATCCATCGCCTCAAGGTTGTGCGTCGCGCCCTGATACGTCACCACGCCGCGGCGATGGTGGAAATCATACTGCCAGTTTTCATCCGGGTGTTCCGGACCATGTATAAAGACGTATTTATCCATCGCAGGATGAACGGTCACCACACCAACATGCGCCCCGTGTTCCGCACCATAGAGGATCTCTACGGCCCCGGTTTGCACATTAACCCGTTCAATCGTCTTTCCGGTAAAGGAGGCTCCCGACGGACGAACGTCAAAGGCCAGCCACTGGCTGTCCGCAGTCCAGGTGCGCGTGTTGGTTAGCTGATGATGGCGGGGAGCAAAGGTGACTTGTTTCATAGAGATACCCTGATGCACAACGTTCACATCAGGGTATAGCATCGGACAGAATTAACCTACACGTTTAACATCGCCCGTCGGCAGGATACAGGAGTGGCCCCGGCAACGCGATTGCAGCGCTACAGACCAGAACCGGGCCGGGATAACGCGCACAAACCAGGCAAGCGCAGGAAAACGTTGCTTATTCCCGCTTTAGTGGTGTCGAATCGCGCCTGAATATGAGCGGATGTTCCAGCCCGAATGCAGCGACCGACGTCGACTATGGCGATGTAAACCACGAGAGTAAACCGCGACACCACGGTACTTCTGCAGGTGGATTCACAAGGACAGAACCCGACATCAGAAGGCTTCACCGACCTGGAAGTAAAAGCCGCTGCTGCCTTTGCCGATACCATAGTCGAGGCGAATATTCACCCGCGGTTTAAATTCAAAGCGATAGCCAACGCCCGCCGTCGGTAGCCAACGGCCGTCATTCAGAGAATCAACGGAAGGTCCCATCGTCCCTGCGCCAACCCAGGCAACAATGCCATGGCGCCAGGTAAGCTGGCGACGATACTCCAGCTGGGTGCTCAGCACATTTTTATCGCGATAGCGCCCCTGATAATAGCCGCGCATGCGTTCATCGCTGCCGAGAAGCGGCAGCATGCTCCACGGTACATCGCCGTGGGTAAATACTCCGTCGCTCTCCCACGCCAGGACGCTTTTGTCGCTGAGCGCGGTGTAGCGGCTGTAGTGAAGATGCCATTCATCAAATCGGGTATCGCTCCCCAGCCCCGGAGCATAGTGGGTATAGCGGAGGTCCGCATACTGGCCCTGGCGAGGGTTCGGAACAAAATCCCGATCGTCCCAGTTCACATCGATGCTGAAGCCAGAACTGAATACCGAGGGCCCCTGAGGAGTGCTTTCAATTTTGGGCAAATCGTCGCGGTCCGTCTCATCGGCATTCTGGGCGGCCAGTGACCAGCCCACGCCAAGATACATATTGTCCACCAGCTGTCGATATACGGTGGGCCGCAGCGTCAGTACCTGCGCGGTATATTTCTCTTTGCCACCGTCGTTATCGGCGGCAGTGAAACCTTGTCCCCAGTAATACGTTGGCGTATTGGCCAGCGAACCTTCGACAAAGATGCGCCAGAGATCGTCGGCAAAAAAGGCGTAGTTTTTTACGCTAATACCAAATGCGCCGGTGGAACTGGCGTAGCCGCTGAGCGTTAACGTCGAATTTTGACTGACGGTATCGGCGGGATCGGGGCGATACATGCCAACCATTGCGGTGCCGATTCCCAGACCTAGCTCCGGCGTGTAGAACGGCCCGGGCATCACGCCCCAGTCGATCCCTTTCGAAGCATCAAACTGGTCGCTGGCCCCCAGGTTTTTCAGCCAGTCATCAATATGTTCCTGGCTCAACGCCTGCGCCTGCCCGATAAAAGAGCATGCGGTACAACACAGAATGACGCTACGCAGCGTGCTCAAAAACGTTTCTCTCCGAGATAAAGGTGATGACGGCCGGCAATACGAAATCGCGTCGGGTTTGATTATAGTTGGCATCCGGCGTGGCTTTTTCGAGGGCGGTACGGGTTCATCGATATAAGAAGGAAAGCTTATCGAATTTGCAGCAATGAAGGGGAGACTTCTGTGCGGACAGGCGTGCGGTGAGGCAAAAATGTCCTAAGCGGTTAATTTAATGCATCATCAAGGCAGAATCAGGCCCGAAAACGCCGGGCCTGAAGATCGGGTCAGGATAAAACGTACTTCTCAATCGCCCAGGCTACACCATCTTCAAGGTTCGATTTGGTGATGAAGTTGGCGGCTTCCTTCACGCTCGGAATCGCGTTATCCATCGCCACGCCGACGCCGGCAAACTCAATCATCGCAATGTCGTTTTCCTGATCGCCAATCGCCATGATCTCTTCCTGCTTGATATTCAGCGCATCGGCCAGAGACTTCACGCCGGTTCCTTTATTGACGCGCTTATCGAGGATTTCGAGGAAGTACGGCGCGCTTTTCAGCACGGTATACTTCTCTTTGACTTCCGCCGGGATGCGGGCGATAGCCTGGTCAAGGATTGCCGGCTCATCGATCATCATCACCTTCAGCAGCTGGATATTCGGGTCCATATTTTCTGCTTCGCAGAAGACCAGTGGAATCGTCGCCACGTAGGATTCATGCACCGTGTAGTAGCTCACATCGCGGTTCGCGGTGTATAGCGTATTGCGATCGAGAGCATGGAAGTGAGAGCCAACATCGCGGGAAAGCTGTTCAAGATAGCGGTAGTCATCATAGCTCAGCGCTGTTTGCGCCACGGTACTGCCGTCGCTTGCCTTCTGTACTAATGCGCCGTTGTAGGTGATGCAGTAGTCTCCCGGCTGCTCCATGTGCAGCTCTTTCAGATAGCTATGCACACCGGCATACGGACGGCCGGTGGTGAGCACAACGTTGACGCCACGCGCGCGCGCCGCGGCAATCGCGGTTTTAACAGCAGGAGAGATGGTATGGTCAGGCAGCAGCAGCGTACCGTCCATATCAATTGCAATCAGTTTAATAGCCATGAGATCCCCAGGTAAGATGAGTCCTGGGCCATGCTAACGCGATTCCGCTCAAAAAACAGCAACAGAAGAAGGGGAAAACGAGGATAGGATCGAAACGAGGAATTCCTCTTTTAGGCCGGAGGAACGCCCGGATAGTGGCGCGAGGCACCCTGTCCGGGCAACATATTCCGCAACCCCGGCCGGCATCGCGCCACCGGGGACCAGAAGATGAGCTTAGATATCGATGTTCGCCGCTTTCAGGGCATTTTCTTCGATAAAGGCGCGGCGCGGTTCTACGGCATCGCCCATCAGGGTGGTGAACAGCTGATCGGCAGCAATCGCATCCTTCACGGTTACGCGCAGCATACGACGGCTATCCGGATCCATCGTGGTTTCCCACAGCTGATCCGGGTTCATCTCGCCCAGCCCTTTATAGCGCTGGATAGACAGACCACGACGGGACTCTTTCACCAGCCAGTCCAGCGCCTGCTCGAAGCTGGCTACCGGTTGACGGCGTTCGCCACGTTCGATAAACGCGTCGTCTTCGATAAGCCCACGCAGTTTCTCGCCCAGCGTGCAAATACGACGATACTCACCGCCGGTGATAAACTCGTGATCCAGCGGATAGTCGGTGTCCACGCCGTGGGTACGCACGCGGATAACCGGTTCGAACAGATGCAGCTCGGCATTTTCGTGAACATCGAATTTCCACAGGCTGCCGTGCTGCTCTTTCTCATTCAGATCGGTCACCAGCGAATTCACCCAACGGGTTACGGTCTGCTCATCGGACAGATCGGCTTCGTTCAACGTCGGCTGATAAATCAGCTCTTTCAGCAGCGCTTTCGGGAAGCGGCGCTCCATGCGAACAATCATTTTCTGCGTCGCATTGAACTCGGCAACCAGTTTCTCTAATGGTTCACCCGCCAGGGCCGGGGCGCTGGCATTGGTGTGCAGGGTTGCGCCATCAAGGGCGATAGAGATCTGGTATTGATCCATCGCTTCATCGTCTTTGATGTACTGTTCCTGTTTGCCTTTCTTCACTTTGTACAGCGGCGGCTGGGCAATGTAGACATGGCCACGTTCAACAATTTCAGGCATCTGACGGTAGAAGAAGGTCAACAGCAGAGTACGAATGTGCGAGCCGTCGACGTCCGCATCGGTCATGATGATGATGCTGTGATAACGCAGTTTATCCGGGTTGTACTCATCGCGACCGATGCCGCAGCCCAGCGCGGTAATCAGCGTCGCCACTTCCTGAGAAGAGAGCATTTTATCGAAGCGGGCTTTCTCGACGTTGAGGATTTTACCCTTCAGCGGCAGGATTGCCTGGTTCTTACGGTTACGACCCTGCTTCGCAGAACCGCCCGCTGAGTCCCCTTCCACGAGGTACAGTTCGGAGAGCGCCGGGTCGCGTTCCTGGCAATCTGCCAGTTTACCCGGCAGGCCTGCCAGGTCCAGCGCGCCTTTACGGCGGGTCATTTCACGTGCACGACGCGCGGCTTCACGCGCGCGGGCCGCATCAATAATTTTGCCGACCACAATTTTGGCGTCAGACGGGTTTTCCAGCAGATATTCATTCAGCAGTTCGTTCATCTGCTGCTCTACCGCCGTTTTCACCTCGGAGGAAACCAGTTTGTCTTTGGTCTGCGAGGAGAACTTCGGATCCGGAACCTTCACGGAAACCACGGCAATCAGGCCTTCACGCGCATCGTCGCCGGTGGCACTGACCTTCGCTTTTTTGCTGTAGCCTTCTTTATCCATGTAGGCGTTCAGGGTACGGGTCATCGCCGCACGGAAGCCCGCCAGGTGCGTACCGCCGTCGCGCTGTGGAATGTTGTTGGTAAAGCAGTAGATGTTCTCCTGGAAACCGTCGTTCCACTGCAGCGCGACTTCAACGCCAATACCGTCTTTTTCGGTGGAGAAATAGAAGATATTCGGATGGATCGGCGTTTTGTTCTTGTTGAGATACTCAACGAACGCCTTGATGCCGCCTTCGTAGTGGAAATGGTCTTCTTTGCCGTCACGCTTGTCGCGCAGGCGGATAGACACCCCTGAGTTCAGGAATGACAGCTCACGCAGGCGTTTTGCCAGGATTTCGTATTCGAATTCGATGACGTTGGTGAAGGTTTCATAGCTCGGCCAGAAACGCACCATGGTACCGGTTTTTTCGGTATCACCGGTTACGGCCAGCGGTGCCTGCGGTACGCCGTGGGCGTAGATCTGGCGGTGAATCTTGTTGTCGCGCTGAATCACCAGCTCCAGTTTCTGTGACAGGGCGTTAACTACAGAGACGCCCACGCCGTGCAGACCACCGGAGACTTTATAGGAGTTATCATCAAATTTACCGCCTGCGTGCAGTACGGTCATGATGACTTCAGCTGCCGACACCCCCTCTTCCGGGTGAATACCGGTCGGAATACCACGGCCATCGTCCTGTACGGAGACAGAGTTATCGCTATGGATAGTGACAACGATGTCTTTACAGTAACCTGCGAGCGCTTCGTCGATAGCGTTATCCACAACCTCGAATACCATGTGGTGCAGACCGGTGCCGTCATCCGTGTCGCCGATATACATACCCGGGCGCTTACGCACCGCATCCAGCCCTTTCAGGACTTTGATACTGGAGGAGTCATAAGAATTCGACATCAACGTTTCTCGCTCATTTAAACTTAGGTTAATCCGTTATTTTACCCTTTTCCACGGTGAACATCTTCGAATTTTTGTCCGACATGTCCATTACGTGTTCAGCGCCGATCGCGCTGACGAAAACCTGCGACTGCGTGGCTTTTAAGCGGCTGGCAAGCAGTCCGCGCCGCGCGTCATCAAGTTCCGAGGCAAAATCATCTATCAGATACAGACAGCGTCTCCCGCTTTCGCGGGTTAAAAACTCGCCCTGCGCCAGTCGTAGCGCGCACATCAGGAGTTTAAGCTGCCCACGTGACAAAGTATCTTCGACCGGCGCACCATCGGCACGAATGCGGAAATCCGCTTTGTGCGGGCCGTGGGCGGTGTAGGTCAGCATGCGGTCACGCTCGAAGTTTCTCTCCAGCACTTCGGAATAATCCGTTTCTTTCTCCCAGCCGCGCTGGAATGAGAAGGTCAGAGAGAATTCAGGTAAAAACTGTTTACAGGTATCCGCCATGTCTTCGACGATCGCGGCGCTATATTCGGCACGCCAGCGGCTGATTTGTTCCGCCAGCGGAATCAGTTCCAGATCCCAGGGACGTATCTGCGCATAGCGGCTGACCTGGCGCAGCGCGGCATTACGCTGCTTCAACAAGCGCTTCAGATTGCTCCAGGCGGTAAAGAATCCGGCTTCGTTGTGAAAGCATCCCCAGTCAAGGAACGCTCTTCTGTATTTGGGGCCGCCGTTGAGTAATGTAAACCCCTCCGGCGTAATCAGCTGCATCGGCATCAGGTGCGCCAGTTCCGCCACTTTGTGGCCGTCGCTACCGTCAATACGAACCTTGCTGTCGCCCTGTTTATCTTTAGTCAGGCCAATGGAGATTTCACGCTCTTCGCCCTGCAGGCGTCCGTGCAGCACGAACGACTCCTGCTCATGGCGAATCACCCGGCCAATTTGCAAGCTGCGAAACGCCCGACCGTGGCCGAGCGTATAGATGGCCTCGAGCACACTGGTTTTGCCGCTGCCGTTGGCGCCAACCAGAAAGTTAAAGCCGGGAGATAAGGCGAGATCCGCATTTTCAATGTTGCGGAAATCTTTGATCAGGAGTCGGGATAGCGACATAGTCAGCTCATAACCAGGGCATTATCGTCGCAGTTAGTCTGGTTACGGCCAGCGCGCAGCAACCGGAGCGTACTAAAGTACGTGAGGATTGCGAGCACTGCCCGGAGCCAGAATAACAAGTCAGATAGCCCGATATTCTTTACAAGCGCATAGGCATGACAACGTAAGCTGCGGATTGTGATGCCGCATCCTCAATCTGCACGCTCGATACCGAGTCGGTCAGCAAAATACGCACATTTTCGCACTTCAGCGCATTAAGCACATCCAGCACATAGCTGACGTTAAAGCCGATTTCCATCTCGCTGCCGGAGTAGGAAACGTCGAGAATCTCTTCCGCTTCTTCCTGTTCCGGGTTATTGGCGGTGATTTTCAGCTGATTTTCGCTGACATAGAGACGCACGCCGCGGAATTTTTCGTTCGACAGAATCGCGGCACGGGCAAAGGCCTGCTTAAGAATATCGCAGCCGGCATCCAGATGTTTATCGGGATTCTTCGGCAATACCCGGCGATAATCAGGGAAACGACCGTCAACCAGCTTCGATGTGAAGATAAAATCACCGACGTGGGCGCGAATATTGTTGCTGCCAATCTGCACGCGCAGCGGCGTATCGCCGCCATCAAGCATGCGCATCAGCTCAATCACCCCTTTACGCGGCACGATCACCGAATGGTTCGGCAACGATTCACCCAGCGGCATTGAACAGACCGCCAGACGGTGTCCGTCGGTGGCAACGGTACGCAGTTCGTCACCTTCGGTTTCAAACAGCATGCCGTTTAAGTAATAACGCACATCCTGATGCGCCATCGAAAACTGCGTGGCTTCAATCAGGCGCTTCATCGTCGCCTGCGGCAGGGTAAATTCGACTTCACTCTGCCAGTCATCAAGATTCGGGAAATCGGCAGCGGGCAGGGTCGACAGCGAAAAACGGCTGCGTCCGGAACGCACCAGCATCCGATCGCCTTCCAGCTGAACGGCAATCTCCGCGCCTTCGGGCAGGCCGCGGCAGATATCAAAGAATTTTCGCGCCGGAACGGTCGTTGCACCCGCCTCATGCGGTTGAATCAGCGCAACGCGCGCCACCATTTCCATTTCGAGGTCCGTACCGGTCAGCGACAGCGCGCCATCCGAGACCTGAAGCAGCAGGTTACCGAGAATTGGCAGCGTCGGACGACCCCCTAAGGGACCGCTCACCTGTTGCAGCGGTTTTAATAAATGTTCACGTTCTACGGTAAATTTCATAGCGTCACGAGGATAATGTTCTGATTAAATTGGAAAAGTCTTCTTTGATATCGTGGCTTTCTTCACGCAGCTGCTCAATCTTACGGCAGGCGTGTAGCACGGTGGTATGGTCGCGACCGCCAAACGCATCGCCGATTTCCGGCAAACTGTGGTTGGTCAGTTCTTTCGCCAGCGCCATCGCCATCTGGCGTGGACGCGCCACCGAACGGGAGCGGCGTTTCGACAACAGGTCCGCTACCTTAATCTTGTAATATTCCGCCACCGTCTTCTGAATATTGTCGATGGTGACCAGTTTTTCCTGCAGCGCCAGCAGATCGCGCAGCGCTTCACGCACGAAATCGATGGTGATCGCCCGGCCGGTAAAGTTGGCATTGGCGATAACGCGGTTCAGCGCCCCTTCCAGCTCACGTACGTTAGAGCGTAGACGCTTGGCAATAAAGAAGGCCACTTCTCCCGGCAGACGAATGTCGTTTTCGTCGGCTTTTTTCATCAGGATCGCCACGCGGGTTTCCAGCTCAGGCGGCTCGATCGCTACCGTCAGCCCCCAGCCAAAGCGGGATTTCAGACGATCCTCAACACCATTGATCTCTTTCGGATAGCGATCCGAAGTGAGAATGATCTGCTGATTACCCTCCAGCAGAGCATTAAAGGTGTGGAAAAACTCTTCCTGAGAGCGCTCTTTATTGGCAAAGAACTGAATATCATCGATCAACAGGGCGTCGACGGAGCGGTAGTAGCGTTTAAACTCTTCAATGGCGTTGTTCTGTAACGCTTTAACCATGTCCTGAACAAAACGCTCCGAGTGCATATAGACCACTTTGGCGTTGGGTTTGCGCGCAACAATGCCGTTACCGACCGCGTGCAACAGGTGGGTTTTACCCAGACCGGTACCGCCATAAAGGAATAAAGGGTTATATGCGCCACCCGGGTTATCGGCGACCTGACGCGCCGCCGCACGAGCCAGCTGGTTAGATTTACCTTCCACAAAATTGTCGAAGGTGTGCTTAACGTTAACGTTAGAGCGGTAGGTAGGCTCCGCCGGTGCCGGGACGTTATCCCAGCCGGGACGCACGATCGTTGGCGCGACGCGCGCCGTCTGAACCTGCGCTGCCGGTACGGCGGTGGCAACATGCGTATTTACCGCGCCGCGCTGCGCCTGCACCGCCGGGCGAGTCCCGACTTCAAATCGCAGTTGTGGGGCATCAGCACCGCAAAAATCATTGAGGAGTCCATTGATATTATTGAGGTATTTATCCCTTACCCAATCGAGCACAAAACGGTTTGGCGCATACAGTGCCAACGTGTTATCGCTCAATTCCGCCTGCAACGGGCGTATCCACATACTGAATTCTGTGGCTGGTAACTCATCCTGCAATCGGGCAAGACACTGCTGCCAAAGCGAAAGTGACACGGCGGACTCCACTCGAACATAAAATCGATATAAAGAAAAAAAGAAACAATCGTGATTGTTGGCACACGTCGACAAGACCCAGCATTGGCCGAAAAGCCCCTGCACAAAAGGGGTGACGCGCGAACCGCTATCTGCGGTATTTATCCGATGCGGATCGGTGGATCGCGATCAGGACCGGGGATCATAGCCTAAACTGAGAAAGATATCTTGTGTTTCTCAACAGATTCTTCCCGATTTATCCACAGGAAGGATCAAAGCCGGGTAAGTGTAATCGATCCGGAGAGGAGTGAGGCACGATTTCGCCCACATATTGGAAAATTTAATGAGCTATGCTGGTTTAGGGCCTAAACGATCTAACAAAGATCCTTTACGATCCTTGCGCTTTACCCGTCAGGCCGTATAATCCTCCACCCGGCGCGTAATGCCCGTTTTCCGTTGCCTGTCGCAGGTCATTTTTTGTGCGACAAGGTGCGAGAAATAAGGAAAGAGAATTGACTCCGGAGTGTACAATTATTACAATCCGGCCTCTTTAATCACCATCGCTGCCGCGTAAGTCGTTCGAAGTTCGTTCGGGTATACGCAAAAGTCAGTGAAATTATTCAAGTTTAGGTAGAAACCGCCATGAAACGCACTTTTCAACCGTCTGTACTGAAGCGCAACCGTTCTCACGGCTTCCGTGCACGTATGGCTACTAAAAATGGTCGTCAGGTTCTGGCACGTCGTCGTGCTAAAAGCCGTGCTCGTCTGACCGTTTCCAAGTAATAAAGCTAACCCTGCGTGGTTAAGCTCGCATTTCCCAGGGAGTTACGTTTGTTAACTCCCAGTCATTTCACTTTCGTCTTCCAGCAGCCACAACGGGCTGGCACGCCGCAAATCACCATCCTCGGCCGCCTGAATTCGCTGGGGCATCCCCGCATCGGTCTTACCGTCGCCAAGAAAAACGTCAAACGCGCACATGAACGCAATCGGATTAAACGTCTGACGCGTGAAAGTTTTCGTTTGCGTCAACATGAACTCCCGCCAATGGATTTCGTGGTGGTGGCAAAGAAAGGGGTTGTTGACCTCGATAACCGTGCTCTCTCGGAAGCGTTGGAAAAATTATGGCGCCGCCATTGTCGCCTGGCTCCCGGGTCCTGATAGGCCTTATTCGGGTCTATCAGCGCCTGATTAGTCCGCTACTCGGGCCGCATTGTCGTTTCACGCCAACCTGTTCAAGCTACGGAATTGAGGCATTGCGCAGGTTTGGAGTGATAAAAGGCAGTTGGTTGACAGTGAAACGCGTATTAAAATGCCACCCTTTACACCCTGGTGGTGACGATCCCGTCCCGCCTGGACCATTTGATACCAGAGAACACTAACGATGGATTCGCAACGCAATCTTCTTATCATCGCTTTGTTGTTCGTGTCTTTCATGATCTGGCAAGCCTGGGAGCAGGATAACAATCCTCAGGCTCAGCAACAGACCACGCAGACAACGACCACAGCAGCGGGTAGCGCCGCCGACCAGGGCGTACCGGCCAGTGGCCAGGGGAAACTGATTACGGTAAAAACCGATGTGCTTGAGCTGACCATCAACACCCGCGGTGGTGATGTGGAGCAAGCGCTGCTTCCGGCTTATCCGAAAGCACTGAAGTCGACTGAACCGTTCCAGTTACTGGAAACCACGCCACAGTTTATCTATCAGGCTCAAAGCGGCTTAACCGGTCGTGATGGCCCGGATAACCCGGCTAATGGAGCCCGCCCGCTGTATAACGTCGATAAAGATGCGTTTGTGCTGGCGGAAGGCCAGAACGAAATCGTCATTCCGCTGACGTATACCGATAAAGCAGGCAACGTCTTCACCAAAACCTTCACGCTGAAACGCGGTGATTATGCGGTGAACGTGGGTTATAACGTGCAGAACGTTGGTGAAAAACCGCTGGAGATTTCTACCTTCGGTCAGTTGAAACAGACTGCCAACCTGCCAACCAGCCGCGATACCCAAACCGGTGGCCTGTCTACGATGCACACCTTCCGTGGTGCCGCGTACTCAACGTCGGAATCGAAATACGAAAAATATAAATTCGATACCATCGTCGATAACGAAAACCTGAACGTCAGCACCAAAGACGGTTGGGTGGCGATGCTGCAGCAGTACTTCACCACCGCATGGGTTCCGCATAACGCTGGTACCAACAGCTTCTACACCGCCAACCTCGGCAACGGTGTTGTCGCAATCGGCTATAAATCGCAGCCGGTACTGGTACAGCCGGGTCAAACCGACAAGCTGGAAAGCATTCTGTGGGTCGGTCCGGCCATTCAGGACAAAATGGCTGCCGTCGCGCCGCACCTGGATCTGACCGTCGACTACGGCTGGCTGTGGTTCATCTCCCAACCGCTGTTTAAGCTGCTGAAATTCATCCACAGCTTCCTCGGTAACTGGGGCTTCTCGATTATCGTTATCACCTTTATCGTTCGTGGCATCATGTACCCGCTGACCAAAGCGCAGTACACCTCCATGGCGAAGATGCGCATGCTGCAGCCGAAGATTCAGGCAATGCGTGAGCGTCTGGGCGATGACAAACAGCGCCAAAGCCAGGAAATGATGGCCCTGTATAAAGCAGAAAAGGTCAACCCGCTGGGTGGCTGCTTCCCGCTGATTATTCAGATGCCAATCTTCCTTGCGCTGTACTACATGCTGAGCGCCTCGGTTGAACTGCGTCATGCGCCGTTTATCCTGTGGATCCACGACCTGTCAGCGCAAGACCCGTACTACATCCTGCCGATCATCATGGGCGCGACGATGTTCTTCATTCAGAAGATGTCTCCGACCACCGTGACCGACCCGATGCAGCAGAAGATCATGACCTTTATGCCGGTCATCTTTACGGTGTTCTTCCTGTGGTTCCCGTCAGGTCTGGTGGTTTACTATATCGTCAGCAACCTGGTGACCATTATTCAGCAGCAGCTGATTTACCGTGGTCTCGAGAAGCGTGGTCTGCATAGCCGCGAGAAGAAAAAGAGCTGATACTCTGCTTAAGCCGCAGTAGAATCAATGCCAGAGAAGGCGGTCAATAGACCGCCTTTTTTACATTTACATAGAGAGTCATCATGAGCCATAACGACACTATCGTCGCCCAGGCAACCCCACCGGGACGCGGTGGTGTGGGCATCCTGCGCATCTCCGGCCTCAAAGCGCGCGACGTCGCGCAAGCGGTTCTCGGCAAGCTGCCAAAACCGCGCTACGCCGATTATCTGCCCTTTAAAGATACCGACGGCACGCCGCTGGATCAGGGTATTGCGCTATGGTTCCCCGGCCCGAACTCCTTTACCGGTGAAGATGTCCTGGAACTCCAGGGCCACGGCGGCCCGGTGATTCTGGATCTGCTACTGAAACGAATCCTGACGCTGCCCGGCGTGCGTATCGCCAGGCCCGGGGAGTTCTCTGAACGCGCATTTCTTAACGATAAGCTCGATCTTGCCCAGGCTGAAGCGATTGCTGACCTGATTGACGCCAGCTCCGAGCAGGCAGCACGCTCGGCGCTCAACTCGCTGCAGGGCGCCTTCTCTGCCCGGGTGAATCATCTGGTGGAAGCGCTGACCCATCTGCGTATCTATGTTGAAGCCGCTATCGACTTCCCGGATGAAGAGATAGATTTCCTCTCCGACGGTAAAATTGAAGCCCAGCTCAACGGCGTGATTGCCGATCTTGATGCCGTTCGCGCCGAGGCCCGCCAGGGCAGCCTGCTGCGAGAAGGGATGAAAGTGGTGATAGCCGGCCGCCCGAACGCCGGGAAGTCGAGCCTGCTGAACGCGCTGGCCGGACGCGAAGCGGCGATCGTGACCGATATTGCCGGAACCACCCGCGATGTGCTGCGCGAGCATATCCATATCGACGGCATGCCGCTGCATATCATTGATACCGCAGGACTCCGCGATGCCAATGATGAGGTTGAACGCATTGGTATTGAACGTGCCTGGCAGGAAATCGAGCAGGCCGATCGGGTACTGTTCATGGTGGACGGTACGACCACCCGCGCCGTCGACCCGGCGGAGATCTGGCCAGACTTTATCGAGCGTTTACCGGCGAAACTGCCGATTACCGTAGTCCGAAATAAAGCCGATATCACCGGCGAAACGCTGGGTATCAGTGAAGTGAATGGCCACTCGCTGATTCGGCTGTCGGCGCGAACCGGAGAGGGCATAGATGTCCTGCGCAACCATCTCAAGCAGAGCATGGGCTTCGATACCAATATGGAAGGCGGTTTCCTCGCCCGTCGTCGCCACCTGCAGGCGCTGTCAGAAGCCGCCAGCCATCTACAGCAGGGCAAAGCGCAGCTGCTTGGCGCCTGGGCCGGAGAGCTGCTGGCGGAAGAGCTGCGGCTCGCGCAGCAGGCGCTGAGCGAAATCACCGGCGAGTTTACCTCTGATGACCTGCTGGGGCGCATTTTCTCCAGCTTCTGTATCGGGAAATAACGCGGCATCACTGCGCATTGGTGAGCATGAACTAACCTGCATCAACATAATGTTTATGCAGGTTTTTTTATTTCTCTGGCAGGGGGTTTTCCCTTTAACCTCACGATCCCACCGACGCAAGGTTGCTTCCTGTAACGTGGCATCATTAAATGTCATGACCCTCCCACAGCAGGATAACGTCATGACTTCTGATTACACCGTTATCGAGACCGTCCCGTCGGCAGAGGATTTTTGCCGTTTACGCCTTATTGCCGGCATGTCCCCGCGCCCGCTGGAGGGCGTGAAGGCCGGGTTGCCGCGCAGCTGCTATGGCGTGCATATCCTCTGGCAAGGCGTTCCCGTGGGCATGGGGCGCATCGTCGGTGATGGCGCGGTGAATTTCGACATCGTCGATGTGGCGGTCGATCCGGCGCACCAGGGGAAAGGGCTGGGAAGAGTCATCATGGAAAAGATCGTCAGCTGGCTGGACGCTAACGCCTGCCAGGGCGCCTATGTCACGCTGGTCGCCGACGTCCCCGGGCTGTACGCGAAGTTTGGGTTTACCCCGGTGCGCCCGGCCAGCGAAGGAATGGCCAGAGTCTGGTAGTTTATCGCAGAACGCAACGAGGGTTTTTCCTCTCAGGAAATCATTGTTGTCCAAATGGCAACTCGTACTGCCGCGCAATAGCCATTACTCTGTACGCCTCTATTCTCGCGGGGGTCTTATGGCACGCTTTCTTATCTGCAGTTTTGCGCTGGTTTTACTCTATCCATCCGGCATCGATATGTATCTGGTGGGTTTGCCGCGTATTGCGCAGGACCTCGGCGCCAGCGAAGCACAGCTGCATATTGCGTTCTCGGTTTACCTTGCGGGCATGGCCGCCGCGATGCTGTTTGCCGGCAGAGCAGCCGATAAATCCGGGCGTAAACCGGTCGCCATTTTCGGTTCGACGACATTTATTCTGGCTTCGCTGCTCTGTGCGCACGCGCAGACCAGCGATCTCTTCCTCGTCGGGCGTTTTATCCAGGGCATCGGGGCGGGGAGCTGTTATGTCGTCGCTTTCGCCGTGCTGCGCGATACGCTCGACGATCGTCGTCGCGCCAGGGTGCTGTCGCTGTTAAATGGCATCACCTGCATTATCCCGGTCCTGGCTCCCGTTCTGGGTCACCTGATTATGCTGAAATACCCGTGGCAGAGCCTGTTCTACACCATGACCGGCATGGGAGTGATGGTCGGCCTGCTCTCGGTCTTTATGCTGCGGGAAACGCGGCCGGCAGCCCCTTCGCATACTCTCGCCGGGCAGAAAAATGCCACGGAATCCCTGCTGAACCGCTTTTTCCTCAGCCGTATCGTCATTACGACCCTCAGCGTAACGGCGATCCTCACCTACGTTAACGTCTCCCCGGTATTGATGATGGAAGAGATGGGGTTCGATCGCGGACAATATTCGATGGCGATGGCCTTAATGGCGCTGGTCAGCATGACGGTGTCGTTCTCAACGCCCTTTGCGCTCACCCTGTTTAAACCGCGGACGTTGATGCTGACGTCACAGGTCATGTTCTTTACGGCCGGGACTTTGCTCAGCCTTGCCACCAGCCAGACGGTAACTATGCTGGGTCTGGCGCTGATTTGCGCTGGCTTCTCAGTGGGCTTTGGCGTTGCTATGAGCCAGGCCCTGGGGCCCTTTACCCTGCGTGCCGGGGTTGCCAGCTCGGTACTGGGCATTGCTCAGGTTTGCGGCTCTTCGCTGTGGATTTGGCTGGCCGCCATCATCGGGTTAAGTGCCATGAATATGCTGATCGGGATTCTCATTGGCTGTAGCATAGTGAGTATTGTTCTGATTCTGGCCGCTTCCTCTGTTCGGGCTGCGCAACATAATGAAGAAATCCCTGTCGAGTCTCGATCTTAATTTATTACTCTGTCTGCAGCTTCTGACCCAGGAGCTCAGCGTCACCCGCACGGCGAAACGCATGAACGTTTCGCCGTCGGCGGTGAGTAAATCATTAGCTAAACTGCGTACCTGGTTTGACGATCCGCTATTCGTCAAAACGCCGCTCGGTCTGTCGCCGACGCCATTGATGACCAGCATGGAGCAGGATCTGGCGGACTGGATGCAGATGGGCAACCAGATCCTCGATAAACCCCACCACATCATGCCGAGCGGTCTGAAGTTTGAACTGGCGGCGGAAACACCGCTGCTGATGATCCTGTTTAATTCGCTGTCGCAGCAAATCTACCAGCGCTATCCCCAGGCGCTAATTCGCCTGCGCAACTGGGACTACGACTCGCTGGACGCGATCATTCGCGGTGAGGTCGATATCGGCTTTTGCGGACGTGAAACGCATCCGCGTTCACGGGAGCAGCTCAGCCAGCTGCCGTGGTATATCGATTTTGAAGTCCTGTTTACCGACCTGCCTCAGGTCTGGCTGCGCGCGGATCACCCGGCACTCGACGAAGAGTGGAATCTGGAGACCTTTTTACGCTATCCGCATATCAATATCAGCTGGGAACAGAGTGATACCTGGGCGCTGGATGACGTTCTCCACGAGCAGGGGCATAAACGTACCGTTGCGTTAACGCTGCCGGGATTTGAACAATCGCTGTTTATGGCCGCCCAGCCGAATCACACGATGCTGGCCACCGCGCCACGTTATTGCCATCACTATAACCGGCAGCACCATCTGCCGCTGGTGTCGCGGCCGCTTCCGCTGGAGCCGCTATTGCTGGAAAAAACGCGGGTGCCCTTTACCCTGCTATGGCACAAACGCAACAGCGACAACCCGAAGATAGTCTGGCTCAGAGAAACGTTTAAGCGGCTCTATGCGGACCCCCTCTGACGTGATTTCTCCTGCCATCCCCGCCTGACTGCGCAAGAAATTGTAAAAATCGCGCAAATCCCTTTTCAAGGGGGGATTTCCGCATTAAAACCTATCAATACCAGGTGATAATAGATCCCCACAACTTTTTCTCTGACCATTAATCACGGAGCGACGAATGGCAACGCATTTTGCAAGAGGGATACTCAGCACCAGGGAGCCGCTATCGACACGACTGTCCGCGGCCTGTCATCAATCCGCACAGCGCCTGCCAGAATACCGACAGGCCCGCTATCGCGCATCACGTTCACTGCTCGCCGAACTGTTGTTTATGCTGTATGGCATTAGTGAGCTCCCCGAAATCATCAGCGAAGATAACGGCAGGCCCGTTTTTCGCGATCCCCACCTGCCCCGATTTTCCATTTCCTATGCCGGAAACATTGTCGGCGTGAGCTTGACGACGGAAGGTGATTGCGGACTGGATATGGAGCTTCAGCACGCCTCACGCGGCGTCCACCCGCTGCACGATGCCAACCGCTACGTGTTCAACAGCAATGAGAATTTATGGATTAACATCCAGCACGACCCTGACGAAGCGCGCGCCCAGCTGGTGGCGCTGCGCCGGAGCGTGCTGAAGTTAACCGCTGAAGCGCCCGTTCGTCTGCAGCTGCTACCCGGCGCGGGCCGACTGCGAACCACCAACATGCAGCCTGTTGAAGCCCTGTGCGATGCGGAAACGATACTGGTCTGGTCGATTGCCGCCACGCCGGCCATCGGCCCGCTTAAAGTCTGGGAATACAATTGTCAGGAAGGCTGGCGTAGTCTGCCGGACGCACAGATGCGAGCAAAGGAGTCCTCTGCCCGTCTGATGCGCTTTACCAGCCTGCCCATAGAAAAAGCACTCTCCCTCAACTGACCGGTCTGTCCGGCCATCATGATGCAAAGGAGCAATCATGTCTGATACGTTGAAAGTTGTTACGCTACTCGGAAGTCTGCGCAAGGGGTCTTTTAATGGCATGGTTGCACGCACCCTGCCTGGCATTGCGCCGGCGGGCATGGAGATCGTCGCGCTGCCATCGATTGGCGACATTCCGTTATATGACGCGGATATCCAGCAGGAAGACGGGTTTCCGCAAAGCGTGCAGGATATTGCACAACAGATTCGCGAAGCCGACGGCGTTGTTATCGTTACGCCTGAATATAACTATTCCGTTCCAGGCGGCCTGAAAAATGCCATTGACTGGCTGTCGCGCCTGCCTGAACAACCGTTGTCCGGCAAACCGGTCCTGATTCAAACCAGCTCCATGGGCGCAATTGGCGGCGCGCGCTGCCAGTATCACCTGCGTCAAATTCTGGTGTTCCTCGATGCGATGGTGATGAACAAGCCTGAGTTTATGGGCGGCGTGATTCAGAACAAGGTCGATCCGCAATCGGGAGAGGTGGTCGATCAGAGCACGCTCGACCATTTAAGTGGGCAGCTGAGCGCCTTTGCCGAGTATATTCAGCGAGTAAAAGCGTAAAAAAAAGCCCGGCATCGCTGCCGGGCTTTTTCATTATGCACGACATGCACGACGCTTAGTGCGCATCGATAAACACGATTTTCAGTACGAACAGCAGCGAGACGATAATCACGCACGGGCTGAGGTCGCGCAGGCGACCGGTACCAATCTTCATCACGCAGTAAGAGATAAAGCCTAACGCAATCCCCTCGGTAATCGAGAAGCTGAACGGCATCATCACCGCCGTCACAAAGGCCGGCACCGCTTCCGTCAGGTCGTCCCACTTCACGCGCGACAGGCTGGATGTCATCAGTACGCCCACATAGATCAGCGCACCTGCTGCGGCATACGCCGGCACCATGCCGGCCAGCGGCGACAGGAAGATCACCAGCAGGAACAGAATCCCCACCACCACCGCCGTCAGACCGGTACGTCCGCCCACGGAAACACCGGAAGAGGATTCGATATAGGCGGTCACAGACGAGGTGCCGATAAAGGACCCTGCCACCGATGAGATACTGTCAACAAACAGCGCCTGCTTCATCCGCGGGAATTTGCCTTTTTCATCGGCCAGGCCGGCTTTGTCGGTCACGCCGATCAGAGTTCCGGAGGAGTCGAACAGGTTGACCAGCATAAAGGAGAAGATGATACCCGCCAGACCGAGATTAAAGGAGCCGGCCAAATCAACATGGCCAATCACCGATGTAATGCTCGGCGGAGCGGAAACAATACCGGTGTAGTGAACATCACCCAGAATCCAGCCCAGCAGCGTCGTAACGATGATGGAGACCAGTACCGCAGCATGAATGTTACGGGAAGCGAGAATAGCGATAATAAAGAAGCCGAGAATCCCCAGCAGCACGCTGTGGGAGGTCAGGTTGCCGATGCTCACCAGGGTGTCTTTGTTTGCGACAATCACGCCGGCATTTTTCAGCCCCATCATGCCGATAAACAACCCAATACCGCTGGTGATCCCCACGCGCAGGCTGACGGGAATATTGGCGATCATCCAGTAACGTACGCGGAAAATAGTCAGCAGCAGCAGACCAACGGCGCCCCAGAAAATAGCCCCCATCCCCACCTGCCACGGCAGCCCCATCGCCTGGACGACGACAAAGGCGAAGAAGGCATTCAGCCCCATTGCCGGCGCCAGCGCAACCGGCAGGTTAGCAAACAGCCCCATCAAAATACTACCGAAGGCGGCGATAAGACAGGTCGTCACAAAGACAGCGCTGGTATCCATACCCGCTACGCCAAGAATTTGTGGGTTAACGAAAACAATGTAGACCATTGTCAAAAAGGTGGTGAAACCTGCTATCGCTTCGGTACGTGCCGTCGTGCCGTGTTCACGTAGTTTGAATACGCGCTCCAGCAGACCCTGGCCAGAAGACTGGCTGGTTTGTTGTTGACTCATTATCGGTTTCCGAACAAAAGGAGGGAAAATTCGTCGCTATCCTATACCAAAATGCGACACCGGGGGCAGTTGTATGGTAATTTTTTTCATTGAATTTGCTTATACGGCAACGATTGCGTCTTGTGAATAGGCAGGACGAAAACGTTAACTTGTTAAAATGGAAACGGCATGTCCCAAATAGAAGCCCTGTTTTTTGACTGCGACGGCACGCTGGTCGACAGCGAAGTGACCTGTTCCCGCGCCTATGTTCACATGTTCAAAGCGTTCGGCATTACCCTGGATTTAGACGAGATTTTTAAGCGTTTCAAAGGCGTAAAGCTCTACGAGATCATTGATACCATCAACGAAGAGCACGGCGTTAATCTACAAAAACCAGAGCTCGAACCCCTCTACCGCGCCGAAGTCGCGCGCCTGTTTGATTCTGAACTGGAAGCGATTGCAGGAGCGGAAACGCTGCTGGATGCGGTCAGCGTGCCAATGTGCGTGGTCTCTAACGGCCCGGTCAGTAAAATGCAGCACTCGCTGGGAAGAACCGGCATGTTGCGCCATTTTCCCGACCGACTGTACAGCGGTTACGATATTCAGCGCTGGAAACCCGATCCGGCACTGATGTTCCATGCAGCAAAGGCCATGAACGTTAACGTCGAAAACTGCATTCTGGTGGATGATTCCAGCGCAGGCGCTCAGTCCGGGATTGAGGCAGGAATGGAAGTCTTTTACTTCTGCGCCGACTCGCACAACAAACCGATCGATCATCCAAAAGTGACGACCTTTACTGATTTGGCACAGCTGCCCGCGCTGTGGAAAGCCCGTGGATGGAATATTACGCGTTAATGAAAAAAGCCGGATAGCGCTAGCGCTTATCCGGCCTACAGGATCCGTGGTGTTAAAGGCCCGGTAAGCATAGCGCCTCCGGGCATTTTACGGCGGATCACTCTTTCGGGTCTTTACCCGCCAGCAGCTTATCCAGCTCATCGCCACCAACGTGGCGGAAATCCTGGCCTTTGACGAAGTAGAAAATATATTCGCAAATATTCTGGCAGCGGTCGCCGATACGCTCGATAGAACGGGCGCAGAACAGCGCGGTCAGCACGCTTGGAATCGTACGTGAATCTTCCATCATATAGGTCATCAGCTGACGCACGATGCCCTCATATTCCTGATCCACCTTCTTATCTTCGCGATAGATACGCACCGCCTCATCGAGATCCATGCGAGCGAAGGCATCCAGCACGTCATGCAGCATCTGCACGGTATGACGCCCCAGCGATTCCAGGCTCACCAGCAGCGGCTGGTGCTGCTGGGAGAACTTCTCCAGCGCGGTACGGCAAATTTTATCCGCCACGTCACCGATACGTTCCAGCTCGGCGATAGTCTTGATAATTGCCATGACTAAACGCAGATCGCTGGCGGTTGGCTGACGCTTGGCGATGATACGCACGCAGGCTTCATCAATGGCCACTTCCATCATGTTGACCTGCTTATCGCCGTCAATCACGCGTTTTGCCAGATCGCTGTCCTGATTGTGCATCGCGGTGATGGCATCAGACAGCTGCTGTTCCACCAGCCCACCCATGGTCAACACCTGAGTGCGGATATACTCCAGTTCTGCATTGAACTGGCCAGAAATATGTTTGTTAAGATTTAGGTTGTCCATGGTGTCTCCTGAATGCCCAACGGGTTAAATCCTGTGAAAGCAGAAGGGCAATCAACCGTAGCGGCCAGTAATATAATCTTCAGTTTGTTTCTTCGCGGGCTTGGTAAACAGATCGTCCGTGTTACTGAATTCAATCAGCTCGCCAAGATACATAAATGCCGTATGGTCTGAACAACGCGCAGCCTGCTGCATGTTGTGGGTAACGATAACGACGGTGTAGTCCTGTTTCAGTTCGGTGATCAGCTCTTCAATGCGCCCGGTGGAGATCGGGTCCAGCGCTGAACACGGTTCATCCAGTAACAGCACTTCCGGACGAATCGCGATACCGCGCGCGATGCACAGACGCTGCTGCTGACCGCCGGAGAGAGAATATCCGCTCTGATGCAGTTTATCTTTGGTTTCGTTCCATAATGCGGCTTTGGTCAAGGCCCACTGCACGCGCTCGTCCATATCGGCACGCGACAGCTTTTCAAACAGGCGAACGCCAAAGGCGATATTGTCATAAATCGACATCGGGAACGGCGTCGGCTTCTGGAAAACCATACCGACTTTGGCACGCAGCAGAGCGATATCCTGAGTATTGGTCAGAATATTATCGCCATCCAGCAGGATTTCGCCTTCCGCACGCTGCTCCGGGTAGAGCTCGAACATCTTGTTGAATGTCCGCAGCAGGGTCGATTTACCGCAGCCTGACGGGCCGATAAACGCCGTAACCTGGTTTTTGGTGATATCCAGGTTGATATTTTTCAGGGCATGGAATTTTCCGTAGTAGAAGTTCAGGTTACGAACTGAAAGTTTACCCGGGGTCGCATTCGCCATACTCATCAATCTCTTCCTCATTCGGCGCCGCATTTCGCCGCGCCGCAAAAATTAACCGTGTTTATTCTTCGCGAAAACCACGCGCGCCAGAATGTTCAGCAGCAATACGCACAGGGTGATAAGCAGTACCCCGGCCCATGCCAGTTGCTGCCACTCCGCGAACGGACTCATGGCAAATTTGAAAATGGTCACCGGCAGGTTGGCAATTGGCTGCATCATATCGGTGCTCCAGAACTGGTTGGAGAGCGCAGTGAACAGCAGCGGCGCCGTTTCACCGGCGATACGCGCGATAGCCAGCAGGATCCCCGTCATGATGCCGGACACCGAGGCCTTCAGGGTGATGGCAGAAATCATTTTCCACTTCGGCGTACCCAGCGCATAGGCCGCTTCACGCAGGCTGTCCGGCACCAGTTTCAGCATATTCTCGGTGGTACGAATCACGATAGGCACCTGCAGCAACGCCAGGGCGATAACCCCAGCCCAGCCGGAGAAGTGCTGCATCTGCGCAACCACGATGGTGTAGACGAACAAACCCACGACGATGGACGGCGCGGAAAGCAGGATATCGTTAATAAACCGGATCACTTCCGCCAGCACAGACTTACGCCCGTATTCCGCCAGATAGATACCCGCCATAATGCCTAGCGGCGTACCGAAAACCGTCGACCACAGGATCAGCAGGCCGCTGCCCGCCAGGGCATTCGCCAGACCACCGCCCGCGGTGTTCGGCGGCGGCGTCATTTCGGTAAACAGCGCCAGACTCATGCCATCAATACCGCGGGTCACGGTGGACATCAGGATCCAGATAAGCCAGAACAGCCCGAAGACCATGGTTCCCATTGACAGGGTCAGGGCGATACGGTTTTTCAGCCGGCGTTTAGCCTGCATCTTACGACGCGATTCAGCCAGCTCTGTGCTGGTTTGCAATTCAATCGTTGCCATTAGCGCGCCCCCTCACTCTTCGCCAGACGCATCACCATAAACTTCGATGCGGCCAGAACAATAAAGGTAATCACAAACAGAATCAGCCCCAGCTCCATCAGCGCCGCCACATGCAGCCCGGTTTCCGCTTCGGCAAACTCATTCGCCAGGGCGGAAGTAATACTGTTCCCCGGCATATACAGTGAAACGCTATCCAGCTGGTAGGTGTTGCCGATAATGAAGGTCACCGCCATGGTTTCCCCCAGCGCGCGCCCCAGACCGAGCATCACGCCGCCGATAACCCCGTTCTTGGTAAATGGCAGGACGATACGCCAGATAACCTCCCAGGTCGTACAGCCGATACCGTAGGCCGACTCTTTCATCATCACCGGCGTTTGTTCAAACACATCGCGCATGACGGCGGCGATGTACGGAATAATCATGATGGCCAGAATAACGCCCGCCGCCAGAATACCGATACCAAATGCCGGACCGGCAAACAGCGCCCCGACAAACGGAATCGTCGACAGGACGTTGCCCACCGGCTCCTGAAAGTAGGTAGCAAACAGCGGGGCAAAGATAAACAGGCCCCACATGCCGTAAACGATACTTGGGATGGCCGCCAACAGTTCAATGGCGATACCAAGAGGGCGTTTCAGCCAGGCAGGGGAGAGCTCCGTCAGGAACAGCGCGATACCAAAGCTCACCGGAACGGCGATCAGCAACGCAATAAATGAGGTCACCAGCGTGCCATAGATAGGCACCAGCGCACCGAAAATTTCGTTGGGCGCATCCCACTCTTTGGTCCACAAAAAGGAAAAACCAAACTTCTGAATGCTTGGCCATGAAGAGATGATGAGGGAAACGATGATGCCGCCCAGCATCAATAGCACAATCAGCGCCGCCAGTTTGACCAGCACGCCGAAAATTATGTCACCCTTTTTCCCCGGAGGGTTAAATGCCGGCTTGGTTGCAGCCATAGATTACTCTTTAAGTTCGGGCCCGAAAGGCCAGTATTTTACTGACCTTTCGGGCAAAGGTAATGCTATACACATCATCCTTTAAGCTGCCACTGGCGGACAGCTTAAAGTCTGGCGGTATTTAGTACAGCGCTTTACCGCTGCTGTCTTTCACGTTGGTTTTCCATGCAGCGCGAACCTGCTCAACCACGCTTTCCGGCAGCGTTGCGTAATCCAGTGCGTTGGCTTCTTTACTGCCATTTTTGTACGCCCAATCGAAGAACTTCAGCACTTCAGCAGTCTGTTCTGGTTTGGTCGTGGCTTTGTGTACCAGGATAAAGGTGGTTGAGGTGATCGGCCATGCATTCTCACCTTTCTGGTTAGTCAGATCCTGTGCGAAGGATTTGCTCCAGTCGATACCTTTAGCCGCGTTAGCGAAGTTATCTTCCGTCGGGCTGACCGGCTTGCCATCTGCGGAAAGCAGTTTGGTGTAGGCCAGGTTGTTCTGCTTCGCATACGCGTATTCTACGTAACCAATGGAGCCCGGCAGACGTTGAACGAAAGCGGCGATGCCGTCGTTACCTTTACCGCCAAGACCGGTCGGCCAGTTAACGGTAGAACCCGCGCCAATCTTAGATTTCCACTCTTCGTTCACTTTCGCCAGGTAGCTGGTGAACACGAAGGAAGTACCGGAACCATCGGCGCGACGAACCACGGCGATGTTCTGAGACGGCAGCTTCATACCCGGGTTGAGTTTAGCGATCGCTTCGTCATCCCACTTTTTAATTTTGCCCAGGTAGATATCACCCAGAGTTTTACCGTCCAGAACCAGCTCACCCGACTTCACGCCAGGCAGGTTGATTGCCAGAACCACGCCACCGATAACGGTCGGGAACTGGAACAGGCCTTCCTGAGCCAGTTTGTCATCGGCCAGAGGAGCATCAGAAGCACCGAAATCGACGGTGTTAGCAATAATTTGTTTTACACCACCGGAAGAGCCAATGCCCTGGTAGTTCACTTTATTGCCGGTTTCTTTCTGATAGGTATCAGCCCATTTGGCATACACCGGTGCAGGGAAAGTTGCGCCCGCGCCAGTCAGGCTTGCAGCTGCAAATGCAGAGAAAGCGCTCATCGATAAGGTCGCGGCGACAACTGTTGCGACGGTGGTACGCATAACGTTCATAATGTCTCCTGCTGGATTCGTAAATCGTTGTTTCGAGGCTATGGTGAGCAAAATAGGACAAAGAGGTGACAGTAAAATGTACGAATTATTACAGTTTTATGACACTCAAAAGGACAGCCGACTGGTGAAAATAAAAACAATATAAATCATACTGTTAATTATTTAAGTGACCGTAAGATTGCAGAAAAATTTTCTTTTTATGACACTTAAAATCGTAGTCGAAGATGACGGTTTGTCATAAACCCGCGCAGCGGCATTTTTCACCAGAGCACTGAAAAACGATCGCCGGAAATAAAAAAAGGGCCGCCGGATGGCAGCCCTTTGTCTGATGCGTGTTGGCTTATTCTACGGTGACCGATTTCGCCAGGTTACGCGGTTGGTCGACGTCAGTGCCTTTAATCAGCGCAACGTGATAGGCCAGCAGCTGCAGCGGCACGGTGTAGAAGATCGGCGCAATCACCTCTTCAACATGCGGCATTTCAATAATGTGCATATTGTCGCTGCTGTTGAAACCCGCCTCGCCATCGGCAAAGACATACAGCTGGCCGCCACGCGCGCGAACTTCTTCAATGTTGGATTTCAGCTTCTCCAGCAATTCGTTATTCGGCGCAACGACGATCACCGGCATTTCAGCGTCAATCAGGGCCAGAGGACCGTGCTTCAGCTCACCGGCCGCATAGGCTTCCGCGTGGATATAAGAGATCTCTTTCAGCTTCAGCGCCCCTTCCAGCGCGATCGGATACTGATCGCCACGGCCAAGGAACAGCGCATGGTGCTTATCGGAGAAGTTCTCGGCCAGCGCTTCAATACGCTTATCCTGCGACAGCATCTGCTCAATACGGTTCGGCAACGCCTGCAGCCCATGAACGATATCATGCTCGACGGCGGCATCCAGACCTTTAAGGCGCGCCAGTTTTGCCACCAGCAGCAGCAATACGGTCAGCTGAGTGGTAAAGGCTTTGGTCGAGGCCACGCCGATCTCAGTGCCCGCTTTGGTCATCAGCGACAAATCGGACTCGCGGACCAGAGAAGAACTCGCCACGTTACAAATAGCCAGCGATCCGAGGTAGCCCAGCTCTTTTGACAGACGCAGCGCGGCCAGCGTATCCGCGGTTTCACCGGACTGGGAAAGCGTGATCATCAGGCTGTTGCGACGCACCGCCGATTTGCGATAGCGGAATTCAGAGGCGATTTCCACATCGCACGGCACGCCCGCCAGCGCTTCAAACCAGTAGCGAGAAACCATGCCGGAGTTATACGAGGTGCCGCAGGCTACGATCTGGATATGTTCAACCTGAGACAACATTTCATTCGCATGCGTGCCCAGCTCGCTGAGATCCACTTCGCCATGGCTGATGCGCCCGGTGAGGGTGTTTTTGATCGCATTCGGCTGTTCGTAAATCTCTTTTTGCATGTAGTGACGGTAGGTGCCTTTGTCGCCTGCGTCGTACTGCAGATTAGATTCGATCTCCTGACGTTTCACCTGCACGCCTTTGGTATCGAATACGGTCACGCTGCGGCGAGTCACTTCCGCGATATCGCCTTCTTCGAGGAAGATAAAGCGACGGGTAACCGGCAGCAGAGCCAGCTGATCGGATGCAATAAAGTTTTCCCCCATACCCAGGCCGATAACCATCGGGCTACCGGAACGCGCTGCCAGCAGCGTTGACGGGTCACGGGAATCCATGATCACCGTACCGTAGGCGCCGCGAAGCTGAGGAATGGCTCGCAGTACCGCTTCACGCAGCGTGCCGCCCTGCTCCAGCTCCCAGTGCACCAGGTGAGCAATCACTTCGGTGTCAGTTTCAGAGACGAAGGTGTAACCACGCGCTTTCAGCTCTTCGCGCAGCGGTTCGTGGTTTTCGATGATACCGTTATGGACCACCACAATGTGTTCAGAAACATGCGGATGCGCGTTACCTTCAGACGGCTCACCGTGCGTTGCCCAGCGGGTATGGGCAATCCCCGTACCACCGTGTAACGGGTGCTCTTCTACCGCCTGAGCCAGCATCTGGACTTTACCGAGACGACGAACGCGGGACATATGCCCTGCGTTATCAACCACTGCCAGACCGGCAGAGTCATATCCACGGTATTCCAGACGACGTAAACCTTCGAGAAGGATTTCAGCAATATCACGCTGCGCGACTGCGCCAACAATTCCACACATAGTTAAATTTCCTGATAATGGCGTTATGCCATGCGTTGTCGCTGACCTGTATTTGCCCGCGTTACGGGCGCCCCGAGCCTTGTAGAGAGTGGGGTTATTTTTATGGTACTGCCTGCGGACGGGGACCTATATTGATCCTCTCATCCTGGTTCGCCGGGCGGTTTCCCCCCCGGCGACAATCCAAACATTACGTCTTCTTCACCGGACGCTGCCAGCCCTGTTTATGGACCTGCGGCACACGGCTTAAAACCAGTTCGTTGTCGGCAATATCGCGCGTGACCGTCGTACCGGCGGCAATCGTGACGCCGTTACCCACGGTCACCGGCGCCACCAGCTGAGTGTCGGAACCGACAAACACATCGTCGCCGATAATGGTTTTGAATTTATTTGCACCATCGTAGTTACAGGTAATGGTACCGGCGCCGATATTCACGTTGTCGCCGATTTCCGCGTCGCCGAGGTAGGAAAGATGACCTGCCTTCGAGCCTTTACCCAGTCGCGCTTTTTTCATTTCTACGAAGTTGCCAACATGCGCGCCTTCCAGCAGTTCGGCGCCAGGACGCAGGCGCGCGAACGGACCGATGGTGCAGGCAGCCTGCAGATGAGCATCTTCCACAACCGAATACGGGCTGATCTCACAGTCATCGCCAATGGTGCTGTTTTTGATCACGCAGCCTGCGCCGATCTTCACGCGTTCACCCAGAACCACGTTGCCTTCGAGGATAACGTTAGTATCAATCTCCACATCGCGCCCATGTTTCAGGGTACCGCGGAGATCAAAACGCGCCGGATCGCGCAGCATCACGCCTGCCAGCAGCAGTTTTTCCGCCTGTTCGGATTGATAAACGCGCTCCAGACGCGACAGCTGCAGGCGGTTGTTTACCCCTTCAACTTCGCTTAAGCGCTGCGGATGAACGGCAACGATTTCACGCCCTTCCTGATACGCCATGGCGATAATATCGGTGATGTAGTATTCACCCTGCACATTGTTGTTCGTCAGCTTCGCCAGCCAGCGTTTTAAATCCGCCCCACCAGCGATCAAAATACCGGTGTTAATTTCCTGAATCTGACGCTGCGTATCGCTGGCATCTTTATGCTCCACGATGCCGGTAACCTGACCGTTTTCACGCGTAATGCGACCATATCCGCTCGGATCGTCCAGCTTCACCGTCAGCAGGCCAATGCCGCCCTGTGGCTTCGCCGCGCGCAGGCGTTGTAGCGTATCAACGGAAATCAGCGGAACATCGCCGTACAGCATCATGATGTCTTCATCATCATGGAAGAACGGTGCCGCCTGTTGCATGGCATGGCCGGTACCGAGCTGTTCAGCTTGCAAGACCCAGTTAAGATTATCTTCATGCAGCGTCTGGCGCAGTAGATCGCCACCGTGCCCGTACACCAGATGTACGGCCGAAGCACCGAGATCTTTAGTCGCATCAATAACATGCTGCACCATTGGCTTCCCGGCCAGGGAGTGCAGCACCTTAGGAAGATCGGAATACATGCGGGTCCCTTTGCCTGCGGCAAGGATAACCACGCTCATCGCACTGTTTGACATACGCATCCTGACAACAATTAGAACGAAAAGTAAAAGCCTTTCACGTTGAAATATCTACATATTTTTCATCATGAAACGAGACGAGGATAAAACGCCCTGGCTCAACGATATACACCATTTTATGGTGCTCTTTTTCACCGCTGCAAATAAGTTTATCTCCTAAAAACGCGCATAAGGGAGATAAATCCCTGCTATCTCACTGCTTTTCCTGTTTTTTTGACACCTGAATAAAGCAAGGTAATAAAATAAAACACAGTTTCAATATTCGTTAATTGTGACGCAACAAATAGAAACACCATTTCATTATTATGATAATGCTGCTCAATAATTACCCAGGAGACAAAAATGAATAAAAAAATACCTTTGGCATTAGCCCTTTGCAGCACAATTATCGCATTACCGCTGCAGGCTGACGAGCAGCATGTCTGGCGAGGCATCGCTTTTGGTCAATCAACTGACGTGAATTTTTCCTCCAACGTACTGCCGGAAAAAATCGGCGTTAACGATGTAACGATAGCAGGAAAAAAACTGGCTCCGCAGGATGTTGCCAATCTCCAGGCTCCTGTCACCATTGAGAGTCGGGGCGGAAAAATAGCCAACTCGCACGACGGTCTGACCTTCTTTTATACTGAACTACCGGCCCGACAGAATTTCATCCTGCAGGCCACGGTGACGGTGGATCAATTTGGTCCGGAAAATGGCGCCCTTCCGGCAGCACAGGAGGGCGCAGGGCTGCTGGTTCGCGATGTTATCGGCCATCCGCGGCAGCAGCCTTTAGTGGTTGGCTACGAAGAGTTTCCGGCAGCATCCAATATGGTCATGAACGCGATTATGACCCAGGATAAAAAAGATCGCTCGCGCGTCAAACTTCAGGCCATTACCCGGGAAGGGATCGCGCAACCGTGGGGAAACGCAGGTTCGACTATCAACCGGCTGAGTTATAAAGAGAATATCGATCTTAAGCAGACACCGGACTTCCAGCTCAGACTCGAACGTACCAACGAGGGATTTGTCACATCATGGGCGCCCGTCGGCAGCGATAAGTGGGTGAGTCAAAAAGTGCCTCATGCCGATCTGATCACGCAACAGGATAAAGACAATTACTACGTTGGCTTTTTTGCTTCTCGTAACGCCAAAATCACCGTCAGCCATGCATCTCTGGTGACATCCCCGGCAAATATCGTTGCTTCGCAGCCCTATGTTGCCAAAACCTGGCCGGTGGTGATGCAAATCGCCTCAGGCGTACAAAGCCAGAGCGCAGATTACGTATTGCAGGCCCGGGCCAGTGACGACGGCGATTTCACTGTTCGTCAGGATGAGGTGACGATTGGGATGAATAAAAAGGTCAAAGCCGGTGAGATGTTTACTCAACCCGCGACGCTCAAAGAGAACAGTACCTTTGAAATTGTTTTTACTCCCGCCAGCGGCCAAAAACCCATTACGCAAAGCCTGACGGTTGAACGCAACCAGCGTGTTGAAGGGAACACGCTGCATGTCTCCCCTGAGGGGCAGTCTGACGCGAAAGGGACGCTGGATTCTCCGCTCGATCTCTCCACCGCGGTCGATTTGTTGCCTCCGGGCGGAAAGATTATCTTAGCCGCCGGGGATTATCCGCAAACGATGATTCCGCTTCAGGCCAGCGGGCTCAGAGAAAAGGTAAAAACGCTGCAGGCCAACGGCAAGGCGGTTATTCATGGCCTGCTGCTGGATGCCAACTACTGGCATATCAATGGCATCTCGATAACAGACAAAAGCCTGCGCATACAGGGTAGCCATAACCTGATCGAGAACGTCACGGCCTACAAAAACGAGGATACCGGGATCCAGATATCCTCCCCGGACAAAACAGGTCGCCCACTATGGGCCAGCTACAATCGGGTCGTGAACTCTGAATCCTACGGCAATGAGGATCCCGGTAAGATTAACGCCGATGGTTTCGCGGTAAAAATGCGGGTAGGGGAAGGTAATCGTCTGGAAGGTTGCTACTCACACGACAATATCGATGACGGATTCGACCTGTTTAACAAAATCGAAGACGGCGCCAATGGCGTTGTGGTGATCGAGAATTCAATTGCCCGCAATAACACCAGTAACGGTTTTAAACTCGGCGGGGAAGGGCAGCCGGTTGCCCACGAAATACGTAACAGCATTGCTATCGGTAACCATCTGGATGGGTTTACCGATAATTTCAATCCCGGCAAGCTGGTAGTGGTCAATAACGTCGCGGTAGATAACCAGCGCTTTAACTATCTCTTCCGCCCCAGCCCATACGGTAAGCCAGAGACTCAAGGCGATTTCAGCGACAACCTGTCACTGCGCAGCCAGCCCGGAAAATATGATGATGCCGTTGTCGGGAATATTAAAGATAACAACTACTTTATTCGCGGCGGGAAAAGCGTCAATGCAGAGGGGAAGACCATTCTGAGCGCCGATTATCAAACCCTGGCGCTACCGGATCCGCTGCTGCGTCATGCCGATGGCAGTTTTGCTACCGGAGACTTTCTCAACCGTCGATAGCAAGGGCGTCTTGCGCTTTATCCGGCTGAGAAAACACAAAGGCCGCCCTCGGGCGACCTTTTTCGTTCTGCTTCACACCGCATGTGTTGTCGTTTTCGTTAGCGGTACAGCGCAAATGCAGAGAGGTTGGCGACTTAGTGATTGAAGGTACCGAAAGTGACGTTCATAGCACTGAAGAAAGCGATGATTTTGTTAAGCAGTTTCATGATGACTTCCTGGATAAAGAATGTGTTCTGGTAGATTTGTTTTGTGACTCACATCACAAAAACAAGTCTACGCTTCATTTTTTAACCGATCAACAGAAATGAGATGCTCGTCACAAAAAATTAAAATGCCATTTTAGTTTTGATAAATATGAAACGAAGCCATAAAAAAAGCCAGCCTGGAAACCAGACTGGCTTTTTAACTTTCAAGCCGGTGTTACATCGCTTTTTTGGTCAACTCGATAACGCGCAGTTTGGCGATCGCTTTGGCCAGTTCCGCGGACGCCTGAGCGTAATCCACGTCGCCGTGAGAGCTGTTAATGTGCTCTTCCGCTTTACGCTTCGATTCCAGGGCTCGCGCTTCGTCGAGATCCTGGCCACGAATTGCCGTATCAGCCAGAACGGTCACGCTACCAGGCTGCACTTCAAGAATGCCGCCGGACAGATAGATAAACTCTTCATGACCGTGCTGTTTAACGATGCGAATCATACCAGGCTTAATGGCGGTGAGCAGCGGTGCGTGACCCGGGTAAATACCCAGTTCACCTTCACTACCCGTTACCTGGATTTTCTCGACCAGACCGGAGAACATTTGTTGCTCCGCGCTGACGACGTCCAGGTGGTAAGTCATTGCCATATCACCCTCCGATTAAGGCGTTAAAGTTTTTTGGCTTTTTCCACGGCTTCGTCGATAGAACCGACCATGTAGAACGCCTGCTCTGGCAGGTGATCGTATTCGCCTTCCATGATGCCTTTAAAGCCACGGATGGTGTCTTTCAGGGAGACGTACTTGCCCGGAGAACCGGTAAATACTTCTGCCACGAAGAACGGCTGGGACAGGAAGCGCTGAATCTTACGTGCGCGAGCTACCACCAGTTTGTCTTCTTCAGACAGTTCATCCATACCGAGGATGGCGATGATGTCTTTCAGTTCCTGATAACGTTGCAGCAGGGACTGTACGCCACGTGCGGTGTCATAGTGTTCCTGACCCACAACCAGCGGATCCAGCTGACGGCTGGTGGAGTCCAGCGGGTCAACGGCCGGGTAGATACCCAGAGACGCAATCTGACGGCTCAGTACCACGGTTGCATCAAGGTGAGCAAAGGTGGTGGCTGGTGACGGGTCAGTCAAGTCATCCGCAGGGACGTATACGGCCTGTACGGAAGTGATAGAACCGGTTTTGGTGGAGGTGATACGTTCCTGCAGAACACCCATCTCTTCCGCCAGGGTCGGCTGATAACCTACCGCTGAAGGCATACGACCCAGCAGTGCGGATACTTCAGTACCGGCCAGGGTATAACGATAGATGTTATCGACGAACAGCAGAACGTCACGACCTTCGTCACGGAATTTCTCAGCCATGGTCAGGCCGGTCAGAGCAACGCGCAGACGGTTTCCCGGCGGCTCGTTCATCTGGCCATAAACCAGGGATACTTTATCCAGAACGTTGGAGTCGGTCATTTCGTGGTAGAAGTCGTTACCCTCACGAGTACGTTCACCGACGCCCGCAAACACGGAGTAACCGGAGTGCTCGATCGCGATGTTACGGATCAGCTCCATCATGTTTACGGTTTTACCTACGCCCGCACCACCGAACAGACCTACTTTACCGCCCTTAGCGAACGGACACATCAGGTCGATAACTTTGATGCCGGTTTCCAGCAGTTCCTGAGAACTGGACAGCTCTTCATAAGACGGAGCTGCGCGGTGAATAGCCCAACGCTCTTCTTCGCCGATGTCGCCTTTCATATCGATCGGCTGACCCAGCACGTTCATGATACGACCCAGCGTTGCTTTACCAACCGGGACTTCGATCGGGTGCTCAAGGTCTTTAACTTCCAGACCACGACGCAGACCGTCAGAAGAACCCATGGCGATAGCACGTACGATACCACCGCCGAGCTGCTGCTGAACTTCCAGCACCAGGCTCTCATTACCATTCTGTACCTCAAGAGCATCGTACACGCGCGGTACGGCATCCTGAGGGAATTCGACGTCAACCACGGCGCCGATTACCTGGACAATTTTTCCAGTAGCCATCTTGAATCCTCTACGAATTAACCTGGTTATACCGCGGATGCACCACCGACGATCTCGGTGAGTTCCTGAGTAATGCTGGCCTGACGAGCTTTGTTGTATACCAACTGCAGCTCTTTAATCAGGCTGCCGCCATTATCGGTTGCGGCTTTCATCGCCACCATACGTGCGGCCTGCTCGCTGGCCAGGTTTTCTACCACGCCCTGATAAACCTGGGACTCGACATAACGACGCAGGAGGGTATCCAGCAGCGCTTTCGGGTCTGGCTCATACAGATAATCCCAGGATTTACGCTTCAGCTCAGCATCTTCTGATGCCGGTAACGGCAGCAGCTGAGTGATGGTCGGAGTCTGGGACATGGTATTAATAAATTTGTTGCTGACAACGTACAGCTTGTCCAGACGGCCTTCATCATAGGCCTGCAACATCACTTTTACCGGGCCGATCAGTTCGGACAGCGATGGGTTA
This sequence comes from Klebsiella sp. YJ, assembly GCF_002108615.1. NCBI lineage: Bacteria > Pseudomonadati > Pseudomonadota > Gammaproteobacteria > Enterobacterales > Enterobacteriaceae > Klebsiella > Klebsiella sp. YJ. The sequence goes on along the minus strand of NZ_MTEG01000032.1, from coordinate 23,796 downwards.
TCTCCCATGCCAGTCACCTGGGCGACAATATTGCCACCGACGGAACTAAAGAAAGATACGCCTTTAGAGCCGATCATTGCGATGTCGCACTGAACGCCTTTATCGGACCATACTTTCATATCTGCCAGCACTTTCTTGAACAGGTTAATGTTCAAGCCGCCGCACAGACCACGGTCGGTCGACACCACCAGGTAGCCCACGCGTTTAACGTCGCGTTCTTCCAGGTACGGGTGCTTATATTCCAGATTACCGTTTGCAAGGTGACCAATCACTTTGCGCATGGTATCTGCATAAGGACGGCTGGCCGCCATGCGCTCCTGCGATTTACGCATTTTGGAAGCGGCGACCATTTCCATCGCTTTAGTGATCTTTTGCGTGTTCTGGACGCTTGCGATCTTACTACGTATCTCTTTTGCGCCGGCCATGAACTTCTCCTCAATGCCTTGCGGCCTGCCCTAAGGCAAGCCGCCAGACTTTACCAGGACTGGGTTGCTTTAAAGGAGTCGAGGATGCTTTTCAGCTTGCCTTCGATCTCGTCGTTATAGCCACCGGTCTGGTTAATCTCTTGCATCAGCGGAGCGTGGTCACGGTCAACGTAAGCCAGCAGAGCGGCTTCGAAGCTACCGATTTTCGCCAGTTCCACATCTTCGAGGTAACCGCGTTCAGCAGCAAACAGGACCAGACCCTGCTGTGCTACAGACATCGGTGCATACTGTTTCTGTTTCAGCAGCTCGGTTACTTTCTGACCATGGCTCAGCTGTTTACGGGTTGCTTCATCCAGATCGGATGCGAACTGAGAGAACGCAGCCAGTTCACGATACTGTGCCAGCGCGGTACGGATACCACCGGACAGTTTCTTGATGATCTTGGTCTGAGCAGCACCACCAACACGGGATACGGAGATACCCGGGTTAACCGCAGGACGAATACCAGAGTTAAACAGGTTGGTTTCCAGGAAGATCTGACCATCGGTAATGGAAATTACGTTGGTCGGAACGAACGCAGAAACGTCACCCGCCTGGGTTTCGATAATCGGCAGTGCGGTCAGGGAGCCGGTTTTACCTTTGACTTCACCTTTGGTGAATTTCTCAACGTATTCCGCGTTAACGCGGGATGCGCGCTCCAGCAGACGGGAGTGGAGGTAGAACACGTCGCCCGGGAATGCTTCACGTCCTGGCGGACGACGGAGCAGCAGGGAAACCTGACGGTAAGCAACGGCCTGTTTAGACAGGTCATCGTAAACGATCAGCGCATCTTCACCGCGGTCACGGAAGTATTCGCCCATTGCGCAACCGGCATACGGCGCCAGGTATTGCAGTGCAGCAGATTCAGAAGCGGTCGCCACGACAACGATTGTGTTGGACAGCGCGCCGTGCTCTTCCAGTTTACGTACCACGTTAGAAATGGTGGACGCTTTCTGGCCAATAGCTACGTACACGCACTTGATGCCGGAATCACGTTGGTTGATGATCGCATCGATTGCCATCGCGGTTTTACCGGTCTGACGGTCACCGATGATCAGCTCACGCTGGCCACGGCCGATTGGAATCATGGCATCGACGGATTTGTAACCGGTCTGTACCGGCTGATCGACGGACTGACGTTCGATAACGCCCGGAGCGATAACTTCGATTGGCGAGAAGCCATCGTGCTCAACCGGACCTTTACCGTCGATAGGTGCACCCAGGGTGTTCACCACGCGACCCAGCAGGCCACGGCCAACCGGAACTTCAAGGATACGGCCAGTACATTTAACCTTCATGCCTTCGGCGAGGTCAGCGTACGGACCCATTACTACTGCACCTACGGAGTCGCGCTCCAGGTTCAGTGCGATAGCGTAACGGTTACCCGGCAGGGAAATCATCTCACCCTGCATACAATCGGCCAGGCCGTGGATGCGGATAACACCGTCACTGACGGAAACAATAGTACCTTCGTTGTGAGCTTCGCTCACCACATTGAACTGAGCAATGCGCTGCTTGATCAGTTCGCTGATTTCGGTGGAATTCAGTTGCATGCTCCAGTCCCCTTAAGACTGCAAGACGTCTGCAAGGCGATCAAGACGGCCGCGTACGCTACCATCAATGACCATATCACCCGCACGGATGATAACACCTGCCATAACAGACTTATCGATTTTGCAATTCAGCTTAACTTTGCGTGACAGACGTTTTTCCATCGCGCCGACGATCTTCTCAAGCTGTGCTTCACTCAACTGGGAGGCAGAAATAACATCGACCTCTGCGGTTGCCTCACTGGCAGCGCGCAGGTGAATGAATTGCTCAAGAACATCCGGGAGCACTTGCAGACGACCATTTTCAGCCATAACCCGAATCAGGTTCTGGCCATTTTCGTCCAGTTGCTCACCGCATACCGCAATGAACGCGTCAGAGAGCGTTTCCGGCGCCAGAGCACCGGACAGAAGCTCTGCCATTTGTTCGTTTTTGGTCACTTCAGCGGCAAACGCCAGCATATCCTGCCAGCGTTCAACACTTTTGTGTTCGACGGCAAAGTCAAAAGCTGCTTTGGCGTAGGGGCGAGCTACCGTTACAAATTCAGACATCAGCCCCTCCCTCCTTACAGTTCAGCGACAAGTTTGTCCACGATGTCGCTGTTAGCAGCTTCATCCACGGAACGTTCGATGATCTTCTCGGCGCCAGCAACAGCCAGGATTGCGACCTGCTTACGCAGCTCCTCGCGAGCACGTTTACGTTCGGCATCGATTTCAGCCTGCGCCTGTGCGACGATTTTGGTGCGTTCCTGTTCTGCTTCAGCTTTAGCTTCGTCCAGCATCTGAGAGCGACGCTTGTTCGCTTGCTCGATGATGACCTGAGCTTCCGCTTTCGCTTTTTTCAGCTGGTCGGTCGCGTTGGCCTGTGCAAGGTCCAAATCTTTCTTAGCGCGTTCTGCAGAAGCCAAACCGTCAGAAATCTCTTTCTGACGTTTTTCGATGGCAGCCATTAACGGCGGCCATACGTACTTCATGCAGAACCATACGAAAAGAACAAACGCGATGGCCTGGCCGAGGATTGTTGCGTTCATGTTCACAGCACAATACCTCTTAAATTAACTCTGTGGCTTAGGTTTCTTTCGAACAACTTACTACGCGACAGCAAACATCACGTACAGACCCAGACCTACAGCGATCATCGGGATAGCATCCACCAGACCCATAACGATAAAGAACTGAGTACGCAGCAGAGGAATCAGATCCGGTTGACGCGCTGCGCCTTCCAGGAATTTGCCCCCGAGGATGCCGATACCGATCGCAGCACCGATCGCCGCCAGACCCATCATCACAGCGGCAGCCATGTACAGCAGATCCATATTCAGGTTTTCCATGACAGTCTCCAGTTTGTTTCAGTAAAAACGTAGTATGTTGGTAAAAATCAATGCTCTTCAGATGCCATCGACAGATAGACGATCGTCAGAACCATGAAGATGAAGGCTTGCAGCGTAATAATCAGGATGTGGAAAATGGCCCATGGCACATTCAGAACCCACTGTGACCACCACGGCAGCAGACCAGCAATCAGAATGAAAATCAGCTCACCGGCATACATGTTGCCGAACAGTCGCAGACCAAGTGAAACCGGTTTGGACAGCAGGCTTACCCCTTCAAGGATTAAGTTGACAGGAATGAATGCCCAGTGATTGAACGGCTGCAGCGTCAGTTCTTTAACGAACCCACCCACGCCTTTCATTTTGATGCTGTAGAAAAGAATCAGGATAAACACGCCAAGCGCCATCGACAGGGTGATGTTCACGTCAGCAGACGGAACCACGCGCAGTGCAGGCAGGCCGAAAATGTGTTCGCCGATGTAAGGAATCAGGTCGATTGGCAGCAGGTCCATCAGGTTCATCAGGAATACCCAGACAAACACGGTGAGGGCCAGCGGAGCAATCAGCTTGCTCTTGCCATGATACATGTCTTTGACGCTGCCATGGACGAAGCCAATGGTCATCTCGATAGCCGTCTGGAGTTTACCAGGAACACCGCTGGTCGCTTTTTTCGCAACGCTACGGAAAATGGTAAGGAACAACAGACCGAGCACCACTGAGAAGAACATGGAGTCAATGTTGAGCGTCCAGAAGGTGGCCGGGGGGTTGTGCGGATCCACCAGCGAGAAAGTACGCAGGTCCAGCTGAAGGTTATTCAGATGGTGGCCTATGTATTCCTGCGGCGTCATATTTTCTGCAGCCATGATGCCTTTTACCCTTTGTTGTTAATTACAGCTGGTGCCAGAATTTGTACCACCAGCACCAAAACCCACGTCACTATCAGCGGCATGAATACCACTTTGAATACAGCCAGCGCCACCGCGAGGAGGGCAAAGGTCAGCAACACCTTGAAAGCTTCGCCGAAGGCGAAGGTCCAGGCCACTCGGCCTTTAGATGGTGTATGCGCCTGATGACGCCAGGCAAAAATCATAAACAACATGTTTGGCAAAACAACCGCCAAACCTCCACATACAGCGGAGACGCCCCAGAAGGGGTCTTTTAGGCTGAACAGCAGTCCACTTGCTATTACTGCCAGTAACTGAATAAACAGAAGCTTACGAGCAACGTTTCGACTCAAGAGCGACACAGACATCACGTTTTTACTCCTGCTCCCTTCGAGGTATGTCGCGTGTCGTATAAAACGTCCTTTAAGACGAAGAGTCAAGCATCAAAAAGCGGACAAATTATACGGTGACGCCCCGTGATTTCAAACAATAAGTAGCAAAATAGTGAATAAATGTTTAATTATTTTCCAGCTGGCAACTTTTCCTGCATTTTGCCAATCTGTGAGCCGTCATACGAAACTGCAAATACTGAGAAAACACAGAGATTAAAGCGTGCACCAGATCACATATTAAACATTTTAGAGGAATGCGAATTAATTCCGTTCATAAATTGTCTGTTTTCATCTTTTTGATATTAAAGATAAAAAATGAGCAGTTTTTATAAAACAACCACGCATACAATGAAAACCTTTTATTGACATTTATAATAAATATTTAACATCTGTATGCTCTGTCAGGCGCTCGATTTTTAGCGTACTGATATTTTCAATGTTGACTATTTTATGGGTTAACCAACCGTCAAAGTTAACTTCGAGATAACCCATAGTAAAAACATGGTTAAAATGCTCCGGGAATAGCTCGCAGTCACATTTATTTTTGTAACATGCTACGGTCTCATTTTTTTCACATTTTTTGATAAAAACTAAATCATTTTTGGCTTAATAACCACCAGGTGACGCTCCCCTTCCAGCTCAGGAACATGCAGCCTGATGATCTCGCTGACGGTATATCCGTTGGGAAGATTTGCCATTTCATCTTCCTGGGCCACCCCTTTCAACGCATAGAAGCAGCCGGTTTCTGACGGCAGATGATGACACCAGCTGACCATGTCATTCAGAGAGGCAAATGCGCGGCTGATGACGCCATCGAACGGCGGCTCAGCGGGGAAATCTTCCACCCGGCTCTGTACCGGAGCAATATTATCCAGTTTTAACTCATGCTGGACCTGACGAAGAAAACGCACGCGCTTACCAAGGCTGTCCAGCAGCGTGAAATGTGCTTGCGGAAGAACTATCGCCAGCGGGATTCCCGGTAGCCCTGGCCCTGTTCCGACGTCGATAAAACGCGTTCCCTGCAGATACGGCGCAACAACAATGCTATCGAGGATATGGCGAATCAGCATCTCATTCGGATCGCGAACGGAAGTCAGATTGTAGGCTTTGTTCCACTTATCCAGCATTCCAACATAGGCCACCAGCTGGTTTTTCTGGTGATCGGTGAGCGAAATACCGGCTTCAGCCAGCAGACTAGAAAGTTTGTTGAGCACGTTCAGTACCTGTCCAGAAATAATGAGCCCGGAGGCGATGACGCTTACCGGGCCGGTGAATCAAAAGGGCGGAGGCGCAGTCTGCTATCCGCCAAATTCCGCCTCTCAGGGCAATCAGGCGCTACGGCGCAGCATCCCCTGCTTTTTCAACCAGACCAGCAAAATAGAAATCGCCGCTGGCGTGATGCCGGAAATACGCGAAGCCTGACCGATTGAAGACGGTTTGTGATCGTTGAGCTTGGCAATCACTTCATTCGACAACCCGATCACCTGACGATAATCAAGCGTTGCCGGCAGGATCGTATTCTCATTACGCTGCTGTCTTTCGATCTCTTCCTGCTGACGAGCAATATACCCTTCGTACTTCACCTGGATTTCGACCTGTTCTGCGGCCTGCACATCTTCGAGGCCCGGTGCGAACGGTGACAGCTGAACCAGCTGCTCATAGGTCATTTCCGGACGACGGAGTAAATCTTCTCCGCTCGCTTCGCGAGAAAGTGGTGCAGTCAGGTGAGCATTCACTTCTTCTGCGCTGTCTGCCGCCGGATAAACCCAGGTGGTTTTCAGACGCTGACGCTCCAGCTCAATGCTTTCCAGCTTCTCATTGAAACGCGCCCAGCGTTCATCATCGACCAGACCCAGTTCACGTCCCTGTTCCGTCAGACGCAGATCGGCGTTATCTTCGCGCAGCATCAGACGATATTCGGCGCGTGAAGTAAACATCCGGTACGGTTCTTTCGTTCCCAGAGTACACAGATCGTCGACCAGCACGCCGAGGTAGGCTTCTGAACGCGCCGGCGCCCAACCCTCTTTTTCCGCAGAGAAACGACCGGCGTTCAGGCCGGCAAGCAGCCCCTGAGCGGCAGCTTCTTCGTAACCGGTGGTGCCGTTAATTTGTCCGGCAAAGAACAGACCGTGGATATATTTACTTTCCAACGTCGGCTTCAGATCGCGCGGGTCGAAAAAGTCGTACTCAATAGCGTAGCCTGGACGAACGATTCTGGCGTTCTCCATGCCTTGCATAGAGCGAACAATTTGCATTTGTACGTCAAACGGCAGGCTGGTGGAGATACCGTTTGGATAAATTTCATTAGATGTCAGCCCTTCAGGCTCGAGGAAGATCTGATGCTGGTTACGATCGGCAAAACGCATCACTTTATCTTCGATCGACGGGCAATAACGCGGGCCGATCCCTTCAATCACCCCGGCATACATTGGGCTACGATCGAGGTTATTACGGATCACGTCGTGGGTTTTTTCGTTGGTATACGTGATATAGCACGGTACCTGCTGCGGATGCTGAGCCACATTGCCCATGAACGAGAAGACCGGCATGGGGTTATCACCATGCTGCGGCGCCAGAACGCTAAAGTCGATGGTACGGGCATCAATACGCGGCGGCGTACCGGTTTTCAGGCGGCTGACGCGCAGCGGCAGCTCACGTAAGCGGCGAGAAAGCGGGATGGACGGCGGATCGCCTGCGCGGCCACCGCTGTAGTTATCCAGTCCGATATGGATCTTGCCATCAAGGAAGGTACCGACGGTCAGGACCACCGCTTTGGCGCGGAATTTCAGTCCCATCTGGGTAACGGCTCCGACAACCCGATCGTTTTCAACAATCAGATCCTCAACCGCCTGCTGGAAGATCATCAGGTTGGGCTGGTTTTCCAGCGCAGTGCGTACCGCCTGACGATAGAGTACGCGGTCTGCCTGAGCTCGTGTCGCTCGTACCGCCGGTCCTTTGCTGGCGTTTAGTATCCTAAACTGAATGCCTGCCTGGTCGATCGCTTTCGCCATCAGTCCGCCAAGCGCATCCACTTCTTTTACCAGGTGTCCTTTCCCAATGCCGCCAATCGCCGGGTTGCAGCTCATCTGCCCCAACGTGTCGATATTGTGTGTCAAAAGCAGGGTCTGCTGACCCATTCGCGCTGCGGCCATCGCGGCCTCAGTGCCTGCATGACCCCCGCCAATGATGATGACGTCAAAAGGATCCTGATAAAACATGGTGGTATGCCTCGCATAAAGCGGTTTGAAAATGGATTGAAGCCCGGGCCGTGGATTCTACTCAACTTTAGTCGATCGAGAAAGCTCCGGGATCTTGAGTATTAAAAAGAAGATCTTTTATTTAGAGATCTGTTTTATTGTGATCTCTTATTAGGATCGAACCTTTCTGTGGATAAGCCAGATCCGCGTTTTAAGATCAAATGCTTAAGAAGGATCACTATCTGTGAATGATCGGTGATCCTGTTCCGTATAAGCTGGGATCAAAATGAAGGGTTATACACAGGTCAAAAAGCAGCCACTGGTTATACGTTGGATAACTACCGGTTGATCAGAGCTTTTAAGTGTAGTTATCCACAGAAGATCGGACGATCTTTACAAAACTTAGAGCAAATCTTTCCAGGATCCGACCCAAATCTCAGCCGGATCCTCCGGAATTTCATGTTCCAGGACATTTATCTTCAGCGTTTCGCCGATCTGTTGTGCGCCACATGCCTTCAATGCGCTGTCGATTTTGTCGATGGCGCCGCAGAAGGTGTCGTATTCGCGGCTGCCGATGCCCACGGCGCCAAAACGAACGGCGGACAGGTCTGCCTGCTTTTCCTGAAGCGCTTCATAGAACGGCAGCAGATTATCAGGGATATCACCTGCACCATGTGTAGAGGAGATAACTAACCAGATCCCCTCAGCCTGCAGATCCTCGATCAACGGACCGTGCTGGATTTCGGTGCTGTAGCCCGCCTCTTCCAGCTTTTCAGCCAGATGCTCCGCTACATATTCCGCACTGCCCAGGGTACTGCCGCTGATAAGCGTAATGTCTGCCATGATCGTCTGCTCAATTATTCAGAGTGGCACATTGTACGCTGTGTGAGAGCTGGGATCTACCTGTGGAAAATGTGGGATTAAAAAAGCCCGATCACGGGCGGATGGTCCGCATGATCGGGTTCTGCAGGGAGATCAGGGTCTCGGTGGACTGAATTTCATCGATTGTTTGGATCTTGTTGATAAGTACCTGCTGCAGGGCATCGATCGAGCGGCACATCACCTTAATAAAGATGCTGTAGTGCCCGGTGGTGTAGTAGGCCTCGGTGACCTCGTCGAGACTTTCGAGTTTGGCCAGCGCGGAGGGATAGTCTTTGGCGCTTTTCAAAATGATGCCGATAAAGCAGCAGACGTCGTAACCGAGCTGTTTGGGGTTCACGTCGATACGGGCGCCGGTAATGATCCCTGCCTGTTTCATCTTCTCTACGCGAACATGAATCGTCCCCGGGCTGACGCCAAACTGTTTGGCCAGTTCGGCATAGGCGGTACGGGCATTGGCCATTAAAGCTTCCAGGATGCCGCGGTCCAGATTGTCGATCTGATAATTTTCCATAGGTTTTTCTTATGATGTTTGAAGATTCTTTCTATATTAGCCGTATATTTTAATGAATCAAAAGTGAACATGGCTTTTTGTTGTTTGATTATTGTATTGGTGGCCATTTTTGTTGCTTAATCAATATCAACAGGACGCAGGAGTAATAAAAAAATGAAAACCGCATACATCGCAAAACAACGCCAGATTAGTTTCGTTAAGTCTCACTTTTCCCGCCAGCTGGAAGAGAAGCTTGGTCTGATTGAAGTCCAGGCACCTATCTTAAGCCGCGTAGGAGACGGGACTCAGGACAACCTGTCTGGTTGCGAGAAAGCGGTTCAGGTGAAAGTGAAAACGCTGCCAGACGCCCAGTTCGAAGTGGTTCATTCACTGGCGAAGTGGAAACGTCAAACCCTGGGACAACACGACTTCAGCGCGGGCGAAGGGCTGTACACGCACATGAAGGCCCTTCGCCCCGATGAAGACCGACTGACCGCCATCCACTCTGTTTACGTCGACCAGTGGGACTGGGAACGCGTGATGGGTGATGATGAACGCCATGCCGGCACATTAAAATCAACCGTAGAGGCTATCTACGCCGGGATTAAAGCGACCGAAGCCGCTGTATGTAAAGAGTTTGGCCTGACGCCGTTCCTGCCGGAACAGATTCAGTTTGTCCATAGCCAGACGCTGCTGAGCCGTTATCCGGGTCTCGATGCTAAAGGCCGCGAGCGGGCGATTGCGAAAGAGCTGGGAGCCGTATTCCTGATGGGGATTGGCGGTAAGCTTTCTGATGGCCAGCGTCACGACGTTCGTGCTCCGGATTATGATGACTGGAGTACATCGGTTGAGGAAGGCTTTAGCGGCCTGAACGGCGATATTCTGGTGTGGAACCCGGTGCTGGAAGACGCTTTCGAGCTCTCCTCTATGGGGATCCGCGTGGATGCCGAGGCCATGAAGCGCCAGCTGGCGATCACCGGTGATGAGGATCGTCTGAAGCTGGAGTGGCACCAGGCGCTGCTGCGCGGTGAAATGCCGCAGACCATCGGCGGCGGCATTGGCCAATCCCGTCTTACCATGCTGCTGCTGCAGCTGGATCATATCGGCCAGGTACAGTGCGGCGTATGGCCGGCGCAGGTTCGTGAGAGCGTGGCTTCGCTCCTTTAATCGCCCCGAGAGATCCGTTAACGCCGCCAGCGTCGCAGCAGGCGGCTACGTAACCCGGTATCAAAGCGCCAGATATGATCGAAGATGCGCATGATGCCGGGTTTGCCATGTACAGACATCGCTACCGCATGAAAGCGATGATGATGCTTACGCTGTAGCTCCCCCACCTTATTGATCACCTCATCCGGCAGCCGCTGGGCAATAAAATCAGAAATCACCACCGCATCGGCATCGACCCACTGCGGGTTTTGCATTCGCTCAATGATGGAACGGAAACAGCTGGCTAAATCCGTACCGCCGCGAAAACGCTGGCTCAAGAAGCGGATCGCCTGCTCCAGACCCTGTGGGCCCGTCAGCTCGTAATGCACGACCTCACTGGAGAAAAGCATAATAAAGCAGCGGCGATTGTCCGCCAGCGCCACCCGCATTAATGCCAGGCAAAACGCCTTGGCGCACTGTTCGTTGAAACCGCCCATCGAGCCGGAAGTATCGACGCAGACGATAAAAGGTCCGCGTGGCTGTTCGTCAACATCTTGTCGGGTCACCGGCCTCTCGGTGATTTTTTCCCGCCAGGCGTCGCCATGTAGCCGATAGGTCAGCAGCTGCTTTTCTACCAGCTTGCGATAGAACTCGAATTCCAGTTCAGTGATCCCCAGCGTCGCCAGCTCCGGCGGCAGCAGGCGCAGGATATCGTCGCTCTGTTGTAGGCCATCAACCTGTTCCGGTACCGTTGCCGGCTCACGAACCAGGCTGCGAAAGGCTTCCATCGGCGCATCCTTTTTCGGTACCGATTTGGCTTCCCGCGAGCGGCCTAACTGCTCAGCCAGCTGCATCAGCTCCGGCTGCTGGCTGAGAAAGTCACCGTAGCGAACGATCAGCTGATAGTCGCCGCGCTTCAGCTCGCCTGCGCTCATATCCCACAGCCGGCCCGCGGCGTTATCGTTTTCCACCAGCACCGGTTCCAGCTGTCCGCTCAGGGTCATCCTCTCCTGGACTTCACTCAGCAGCTGATCGCGTTCTTCATCCAGCAGCTGCTGGTTGAGTGTGGTTGCCTGCACCACCAGACTCAGACGCCAGCGCTGTAAAAACAGGGTATGTAGTGCGGGTGTGAAGGTCGCATTGTCATCCACCAGCTGTTGCGCCTGGGCGGCAAACGGCGAGTGCAGCTGATGCAGCTGGCCAAGGATCTGCGGGAGCTGCACGATGAACTGCGAGGTGGAGAGCAGCTGCGATCGCTGATAGTTCTGGACTTCAACATCCAGCTCCGGCGGGATCGGCGTCTCTTTGAGTCGTGCTCTGACGGCTTCCCGCCAGCGCGGAATATCGGCGGCGATAATATTCTTCAGGCGCGGAAATTTTTCGAAGAACACGGCAAGCTGAGGAGAGGCCAGCAGCGCCAGCAGCATCTCTTCGATCATCCCCTCTTCGCTGACTGCCAGCATGACATTCAGCATATCCAGCGTCATGGCTGTCGCGCCTGTTTAATCTGCGTGCCGACGTCCTGCAGGCTGGCTTCAATACGTCCTAGCCAGTCACCGGGAATAAACAGACATTTTTGCTGTTCGCTAAAGCGGTTATGTTGCTGGTGCCATTCGTCATCCAGCGCTTCCAGCTGCTGGCGGATTTCGGCCGGCATGTTTTCTTGCGATTCGCTGCCGGGCAGCGAAAGGCGGGAGCCTTGCAGGCTGACGTCGCGAACGACCAGATGCTGGCTGGCATCGACATCGATATTCAGCTGCTGGGCGAAACCAATGCCGTTAAGCTTGCCGCGGATTTCACCGCCTTTTTCCAGCCAGTGCGAGAGCTCTTCGCGGACGAAGGTTATATGAATAACTTCCATATCGTGCAGCTTAAGCGGCTGCTGGAGCAGCAGGGTCAGCGTGGTATCCTTGAGTTCAGACGGTAATTCATAATGCGGTTTACGGCTGAACATCCCGCCGAGGCGCGTGACCTTCAGCGCGGTTTTGTCGCTGTGCTGCTGTTGGATTTGGATGCGTCTTTGGGTTATGGCGCCCAGTTTGGTCAGCATTGCCTGCTGTTGCCAGGCATGGCTGGTCATCAAGGTTTCCAGCTGCTGTGACATCAGATTCATGCTTTCGATATCGTGCCACAGGCAATCTTTCAGCAAAATCAGATCGATAGGGGCAATGGTATCCCGGCCGCTGAAGAAGGCGCTGGCCTGCAGCAGACGAATGGCCTTTTTCCAGCGCCGATCCGAGACATAAGGCGAACCCGATAACGTATCCAGCTGCTGGCGGAGCTGGAAGATAAGCTCAAACACGCTGTCCGGTAGCTTCACGGCGCTGATATCCTGCTGCCACTGCCGGAACTCTTCGTCGCTGACCTGCAGGCTGGCAGGGACCGGGTTGCTGTTTTCATCCTGCTGGCTTATCAGCATCGAGCGGAAGTTCGTTTTATCCTGGACCTTATCCAGCCATAAACGGATGAGCATGCGATCGTACAGCGCTTCAAGGCTGCTGTCCGCTTCCGGTAATTCGTTTGAGGCCGCCACCAGCAGGCGCATGGGGATTTTTTCTTCTTTCGCCCCGTTGCGGAACTGACGTTCGTTGATTGCCGTCAGTAAGGTGTTGAGAATAGCCGGGCCAGCTTTCCAGATTTCATCGAGGAAGACGATTTCGGCTTCCGGAAGATAGCCTGTCGTCAGGCGCTCGTAGCGTCCTTCATCCTTCAGCGCCTGGATGGAGAGGGGGCCAAAAACCTCTTCCGGAGTAGAAAAGCGGGTCATCAGGTATTCAAAAGCGCGGGCTTGCTGAAAGGCGAATTTGAGGCGGCGGGCGATCAGGCTTTTAGCGATGCCCGGCGGACCGAGTAAAAAAACGCTTTCGCCGCTGAGTGCGGCAAGCAGGCAGAGTCGTATCGCGTGACTGCGTTCGAACAAACCTTTTTCGAGGGAGGCGCTGAGCCGGGAAATTCTTTCTGCCAGTAAATGTGATTGAGCCATAATTGAGTTGCGTGCTTTTTCATGTGTCGTTATTGATTCGAGTATAGATGTTTGATTAGGGATGGTAATAGCCTGAAGAATCGATTTATTTTCTTTGAGCCAGGTTAATATGATGTTTGTTAGGGGTACGATTCAGCAAATAATCGTGCATACTGTGCGCTTTTTGTGGGCCAAGGGACTAGGCACACATTTGTTTTATAAACGAAAAGACTAGTCTATGAGCACTGATAATAAGCAATCGTTGCCAGCAATAACGCTGGCGGCTATCGGCGTGGTATACGGAGATATCGGTACCAGTCCGCTGTATACACTTCGGGAATGTCTGTCTGGTCAGTTTGGGTTTGGCGTTGAACGTGATGCTGTTTTTGGCTTTCTGTCGCTAATATTCTGGCTGTTGATCTTTACCGTATCACTCAAATATATCACCTTCGTAATGCGCGCAGATAACGCCGGTGAAGGGGGGATCCTGACGCTGATGTCGCTGGCGGGGCGTAATACGTCTGCGCGAATGACGTCGGTTCTGGTTATTCTTGGCCTGATCGGCGGCAGCTTCTTCTATGGTGAAGTGGTGATTACGCCAGCGATTTCGGTCATGTCGGCGATTGAAGGGCTGGAAATTATCGCCCCTAATCTGGATACCTGGATTGTCCCCATCTCCATTATCGTGTTGACGCTGCTGTTTGCTATCCAGAAGCACGGGACCAGTATGGTCGGCAAGCTGTTCGCGCCGATTATGCTGATTTGGTTCCTGCTGCTGGCGGTGCTGGGCGCGCGCAGCATTATCGCCAACCCGGAAGTGCTGCAGGCGCTAAACCCTTACTGGGCGGTTCATTTCTTCCTTGAATATAAAACCGTCTCTTTTGTTGCGCTGGGCGCGGTGGTGCTATCCATTACCGGTGTCGAAGCGCTGTATGCGGATATGGGGCACTTTGGCAAACTACCGATTCGCCTGGCCTGGTTTTCGGTGGTGCTGCCCTCGCTGGTGCTGAACTACTTTGGGCAGGGAGCGCTGCTGTTGCAGCACCCGGAAGCGATCAAAAACCCCTTCTTCCTGCTGGCTCCTGAATGGGCGCTGATTCCGATGCTGATCATTGCGGCGCTGGCGACGGTTATCGCCTCGCAGGCGGTAATTTCCGGAGTCTTCTCGCTGACTCGCCAGGCGGTTCGTCTGGGATATCTGTCGCCGATGCGGATTATTCATACCTCGGAAATGGAGTCCGGACAGATCTATATTCCGTTCATCAACTGGCTGCTGTATGTCTCGGTGGTCATCGTGATTATCAACTTCGAGCACTCTTCGAACCTCGCGGCGGCGTACGGGATCGCGGTAACGGGAACCATGGTATTGACCACGATTCTCTTCACTACGGTCGCACGTAAAAACTGGCGCTGGAATAAGTTCGTTGTCGCGCTGCTCCTTATCGCCTTTATGAGCATTGATTTTCCGCTGTTCTCGGCCAACCTCGATAAGATTGTTTCCGGCGGCTGGCTGCCGTTAACCCTGGGTCTGGTGATGTTCACCGTGATGACGACCTGGAAAAGCGAGCGTTTCCGCCTGCTGCGTCGGATGCATGAACACGGTAACTCTCTGGAAGCGATGATCTCTTCCCTCGAGAAATCACCGCCGGTTCGCGTACCGGGGACTGCCGTATATATGTCCCGTGCGCTGAACGTGATTCCGTTTGCCCTGCTGCATAACCTTAAGCACAACAAGGTGCTGCATGAACGCGTGATTCTGCTGACGCTGCGTACTGAAGATGCGCCTTATGTGCATAACGTCCGCCGGGTGCAGATCGAGCAGATTTCTCCGTCGTTCTGGCGCGTGGTGGCCAGCTACGGCTGGCGCGAAACGCCAAACGTGGAAGAGGTGTTCCACCGCTGCGGGCTGGAAGGTCTGAGCTGCCGGATGATGGAAACCTCGTTCTTTATGTCGCATGAATCGCTGATTATCGGCAAACGGCCATGGTATTTGCGTCTGCGTGGAAAACTGTACCTCCTGCTGCAGCGTAACGCCCTGAGGGCGCCGGATCAGTTTGAAATCCCGCCAAACCGGGTGATTGAACTCGGTACCCAGGTCGAAATCTGATGCTCTGAAGCCCTTCCGCGTGAAGGGCTTTTTTTGGTTTTTTGCCCCGCTTCACTTTTCCTTCCCGGCGTTTGCGAAACGTTTCGATGGCGATCACATTTCTCTCTTCTGGTGATGGTTTTTCATGCGTGTATTGACAATACTTGCGACAGCGAAACGTTTCGCTAATGGAGCAAAAGAGAAAAATGAAAAAAGGCACCGTACTTAACGCTGATATTTCTTCGGTTATCTCCCGCCTGGGTCATACCGATACGCTGGTGGTCTGCGATGCCGGTTTACCGGTTCCCCGCAGCAGCACGCGCATCGATATGGCATTAACCCAGGGCGTTCCCTCCTTTATGCAGGTTCTGGAGGTGGTGACGGCGGAAATGCAGGTTGAGGCGGCGATCCTGGCGGAAGAGATAAAGACACACAATCCGCAGCTCCATGCGACGTTGCTCACTCACCTTGAGCTGCTGCAGCAACACCAGGGAAACACCATTGAAATTCGTTACACCAGTCATGAGCAGTTTAAAAAACAAACCGCAGATAGTCAGGCGGTGATTCGCAGCGGGGAGTGTTCCCCGTATGCGAACGTTATTCTCTGTGCCGGCGTGACGTTCTGAGGTCGCCGATATGGAAGCCTTATTGCAATTAAAAGGGATCGATAAAGCGTTCCCTGGCGTTAAGGCGCTCTCCGGCGCCTCGCTCAATGTCTATGCTGGCCGCGTGATGGCGCTGGTCGGCGAAAACGGTGCCGGCAAATCCACCATGATGAAGGTGCTGACCGGTATCTATACCCGCGATGCCGGCTCGCTGTTGTGGCTCGGCAAAGAGGTCACCTTCAATGGACCGAAATCCTCCCAGGAAGCCGGTATCGGCATTATTCACCAGGAACTCAACCTGATCCCACAACTGACGATCGCGGAAAACATTTTCCTCGGTCGTGAGTTCGTCAACCGGTTTGGCAAAATCGACTGGAAAACGATGTATGCCGAAGCCGACAAACTGCTGGCAAAGCTGAATTTACGCTTTAACAGCCAGAAGCTGGTGGGCGATCTGTCGATTGGCGATCAGCAGATGGTTGAAATCGCCAAGGTGCTGAGCTTTGAGTCGAAGGTCATCATTATGGATGAGCCAACGGATGCATTGACCGATACCGAAACGGAATCTCTGTTCCGCGTCATCCGCGAGCTGAAAGCGCAGGGGCGCGGGATTGTTTATATCTCCCACCGTATGAAAGAGATCTTCGAGATTTGTGATGATGTGACGGTCTTTCGCGACGGGCAGTTTATCGCCGAGCGCGAGGTCGCCAGTCTGAATGAAGATCTGCTGATCGAAATGATGGTTGGCCGCAAGCTGGAAGATCAGTATCCGCACCTGGATAAAGCGCCCGGTACGGTTCGTCTGAAGGTGGACAACCTGTGCGGACCGGGCGTTGAAAATGTGACCTTTTCCCTCCGTCAGGGCGAAATTCTCGGCGTCGCCGGGCTGATGGGGGCCGGACGAACGGAGTTGATGAAGGTGCTGTACGGCGCGCTGCCGCGCACCAGCGGTTCCGTCACGCTCGACGGCCATGAAGTGGTGACCCGTTCCCCTCAGGATGGTCTGGCAAACGGGATTGTCTATATCTCCGAAGACCGCAAGCGTGATGGCTTAGTGCTCGGTATGTCGGTGAAAGAAAACATGTCGTTAACGGCGCTGCGCTATTTCAGCCATGCTGGTGGCCGCCTGAAGCACAAAGATGAGCAGCAGGCGGTGAGCGATTTTATCCGCCTGTTCAATGTGAAAACGCCGTCGATGGAACAGGCAATAGGCCTGCTCTCCGGTGGTAACCAGCAAAAAGTGGCCATCGCCCGCGGGCTGATGACGCGGCCGAAGGTGCTGATCCTTGATGAACCGACCCGCGGCGTGGACGTTGGTGCGAAGAAAGAGATCTATCAGCTGATCAACCAGTTTAAAGCCGATGGTCTGAGCATCATTCTGGTCTCTTCGGAGATGCCGGAAGTGCTGGGCATGAGCGATCGCATCATGGTGATGCATGAAGGGCATCTCGGCGGTGAGTTCACACGCGAGCAGGCCACCCAGGAAGTATTGATGGCTGCCGCTGTGGGCAAGCTTAACCGTGTGAATCAGGAGTAAAAAAGATGACAACCCAGGCTGTTACTGGTCGCCGCTATTTCACAAAAGCATGGCTGATGGAGCAAAAGTCGTTGATTGCCCTGCTGGTGCTGATAGCGATTGTTTCGACCATGAGCCCCAACTTTTTTACCGTTAATAACCTCTTCAATATCCTGCAGCAGACGTCGGTCAACGCCATTATGGCCGTCGGAATGACGCTGGTCATTCTGACCTCGGGGATCGACCTGTCCGTCGGCTCCCTGCTGGCGCTGACCGGTGCGGTTGCGGCATCGATTGTGGGGCTGGAGGTGAATGCGCTGGTAGCGATTGCCGCAGCGCTTGCTTTAGGCGCGGCAATTGGCGCGGTGACCGGCGTGATTGTGGCGAAAGGGCGTGTTCAGGCCTTTATCGCCACCCTGGTGATGATGCTGCTCCTGCGCGGGGTGACGATGGTGTACACCAACGGCAGTCCGGTGAACACCGGGTTTACCGATAACGCCGACCTGTTTGGCTGGTTTGGTATCGGGCGCCCGTTAGGGGTTCCGACGCCGGTATGGATTATGGCAATCGTCTTTCTGGCGGCCTGGTACATGCTGCACCATACGCGGCTGGGTCGTTATATCTATGCGCTGGGCGGTAACGAGGCGGCGACCCGCTTATCCGGCATCAGCGTCAATAAAGTGAAAATCATCGTCTATTCGTTATGCGGCCTGCTGGCTTCGCTGGCAGGGATTATCGAAGTGGCGCGCCTCTCTTCCGCGCAGCCGACGGCGGGTACCGGTTATGAACTGGATGCTATCGCGGCGGTTGTGCTCGGCGGCACCAGTCTGGCGGGGGGTAAAGGGCGTATTGTCGGTACCTTGATTGGCGCGTTGATCCTTGGCTTCCTGAACAACGGTTTGAATCTATTAGGCGTTTCTTCCTATTACCAGATGATCGTGAAAGCGGTGGTAATTTTGCTGGCGGTGCTGGTAGACAACAAAAAGCAGTAACTCAGAACTCTACAGGACATCTTAACTATGAATATGAAAAAACTGGCGACCCTGGTCTCTGCTGTGGCTCTCAGTGCAACCGTCAGCGCCAACGCGATGGCGAAAGATACTATCGCCCTGGTTATCTCTACCCTGAATAACCCGTTCTTTGTTTCCCTGAAAGAGGGGGCGCAGAAAGAAGCGGACAAACTGGGCTACAACCTTGTCGTACTGGATTCGCAGAACAACCCGGCGAAAGAGCTGGCGAACGTACAGGATTTAACGGTCCGTGGCGCGAAGCTGCTGCTGATTAACCCTACCGATTCTGATGCGGTAGGTAACGCCGTGAAGATGGCTAACCAGGCGAAGATCCCGGTGATTACCCTCGACCGTCAGGCTTCGAAAGGCGACGTCGTCAGCCATATCGCGTCTGATAACGTGCTGGGCGGTAAGATGGCCGGCGACTACATTGCGAAGAAAGCCGGTGAAGGCGCGAAAGTGATTGAACTGCAGGGTATTGCAGGGACTTCCGCGGCTCGTGAACGTGGTGAGGGCTTTAAGCAGGCCGTTGCCGCGCACAAATTCAATGTTCTGGCCAGCCAGCCGGCGGACTTCGACCGTACCAAAGGTCTGAACGTCATGCAGAACCTGCTGACCGCCCATCCTGATGTGAAAGCGGTATTTGCGCAGAATGATGAAATGGCGCTGGGTGCGCTGCGTGCATTACAAACGGCAGGCAAATCCGATGTGATGGTGGTTGGATTTGACGGTACTCCGGATGGCGAAAAAGCCGTAAATAGTGGCAAACTGGCAGCGACCATCGCTCAGTTGCCAGAGCAGATCGGCGTGAAAGGCGTCGAAACTGCTGATAAAGTGCTGAAGGGTGAGAAAGTGGATGCCAGCTATCCGGTTGAGCTGAAGCTGGTCATTAAGCAGTAATATGCGATTCGGGTCGGAAACGGTCCGAGGGACAATATAAAAAAGAAAAGCAGGGCATGCGCCACCGGAATCCGGTGGCGCGCTTTCCCGGGAACAGAAATAATGAAAACCGCAGGCAAACTTGTCGTCCTTGGCAGCATCAATGCCGATCACATTCTTAACCTTGAATCTTTCCCGACGCCGGGCGAAACCGTCACCGGTCATCATTATCAGGTGGCTTTCGGCGGTAAAGGGGCTAACCAGGCCGTCGCCGCCGGGCGAAGCGGCGCGGATATTGCGTTTATTGCCTGTACCGGCGATGACGATATCGGTGAACGCGTTCGTCGCCAGCTCCAGAGCGATGGTATCGATGTTGCGCCGGTGCGGGCGGTCAAAGATCAATCGACCGGCGTGGCGCTGATTTTTGTTAACGCCGAAGGTGAGAATGTCATCGGTATTCATGCCGGAGCTAACGCCGCGCTCTCTGTCGAGCAGGTTGAGGCGGAAAAAGTGCGTATTGCGGGTGCTCAGGCGCTGCTGATGCAGCTGGAGTCACCGCTGGAAAGCGTGCTGGCGGCAGCAAAAATCGCGCATCAGCATCAAACCACCGTGGTGCTTAACCCGGCACCGGCGCGTGAGTTGTCAGATGAACTGCTCGCGCTGGTGGATATCATTACGCCTAACGAAACCGAAGCCGAGAAGCTGACCGGCATCCGCGTGGAAAACGATGACGATGCGGCTAACGCGGCCCGTGTGCTGCATGACAAAGGCATTGGTATCGTGATGATTACGCTTGGCAGCCGGGGCGTATGGGTCAGCCATGAAGGTCAAGGCCGTCGGGTTCCCGGTTTTAAAGTTCAGGCCATCGATACCATTGCCGCTGGTGATACCTTTAATGGCGCCTTTGTGACGGCCTTACTGGAAGGAATCGCGCTGGACGAAGCGATCCGTTTTGCCCATGCCGCGGCGGCGATTGCCGTTACCCGTAAAGGCGCACAGCCTTCCGTACCATGGCGCGAAGAAATCGACGAGTTTTTACGTCAACAGGGGTAACGTTTGGCTACCATGAAGGATGTAGCCCGCGAGGCGGGCGTTTCCACTTCAACAGTTTCTCACGTCATTAATAAAGATCGCTTCGTCAGCGAGGCGATTACCGCCAAAGTTGATGCGGCGATTAAAAACCTTAACTATGCGCCGTCTGCGCTGGCGCGTAGCCTCAAATTAAACCAGACCCGGACCATTGGCATGCTGATCACCGCCAGTACCAATCCGTTTTATTCGGAACTGGTGCGCGGCGTGGAGCGCAGCTGTTTTGAGCGAGGCTATAGTCTGGTGCTGTGTAATACCGAAGGCGATGAGCAGCGCATGAACCGCAATCTTGAGACGCTGATGCAAAAACGCGTCGATGGTCTGCTGCTGCTGTGTACCGAAACGCATCAGCCTTCACCGGAAATTATGCAGCGCTACCCGTCAGTCCCTACGGTGATGATGGACTGGGCGCCGTTCGACGGCGATAGCGATCTGATTCAGGACAACTCGCTGCTGGGCGGCGATATGGCAACCCAGTATCTGATTGATAAAGGATATACCCGCGTGGCCTGTATTGCAGGGCCGCTGGATAAAACGCCGTCGCGCCTGCGCCTGGAGGGATATCACGCGGCGATGGCGCGCGCCGGGCTTCCGGTGATGGACGGTTATGTCATTACCAGTGATTTCGAATTTGGCGGCGGATTTAGCGCCATGCAAAAGCTGCTCGCCTTACCCGAGCGGCCGCAGGCGGTCTTCGTCGGCAACGACGCGATGGCCGTTGGGGCATATCAATCGCTGTATCAGGCCGGGTTACGAATTCCGCAGGATATGGCGCTGGTGGGGTATGACGATATCGAACTGGCGCGCTATATGACGCCGCCACTGACTACCATCCATCAGCCGAAAGATGAACTGGGCGAACTGGCCATCGACGTGCTGATTCATCGCATGGCCGATCCGGGTCAGAAGCAGCAACGCGTTCAGCTCACCCCGGAGCTGGTCGTTCGCGGCTCCGTTTAACGCTTATGCCGCTCTTTAATCAGGTTGCGGCCGTCTTTCGCTCTTAACAGCATAAATGTCAGCGCCGAAACCACGGTAATCGCCCCCATCGTAATAAAGGTGTAGTGGAACTGCTCAACGGTACTGGCGCTGTCGAACCCTTCATAAAAACGTAGCACTGCGGCACTAATGGCGACCCCGAGGCTAATGGATAGCTGTTGCGTCACGGCCAGCAGGCTATTGCCGCTGCTGGCGTTATCATCGGTCAAATCGGCCAGCGTGATGGTATTCATCGATGTGAACTGGGTGGACATCGCCATCCCCAGCACAAACAGCGGTAGCAAGAGCATCCAGACAGGCATTGCCGGAGACTGGAAGGAGAACTGGGCAATCATCAGTCCGATAAAAATGGTGACGCCGACCAGGGTTTTCCGATAGCCGAGCCAGCGTAAAATCTGAGTCACGGTTGATTTCGCGATAATCGAGCCGATTGCGGTGGGAGCGATCATGCAGCCTGCGACGATCGCTGGATAGCCAAAACCGACCTGCAACATCAAGGGCATCAGAAACGGCACACAGCCGGTGCCCAGACGGGTGGCCAGATTACCGGCAATACCGACCGAAAAGGTGCGCGTCTTAAATAAAGAAAGCGAGATCAGCGGAGTCGGGTGGCGACGCGCGTGGCGGATATAGGCCAGCAGCAGTATAACGCTAAGGGCAATGACCGAAAGAGCTATCCAGGTTGCGACGATTTTCTCGCCAAACAGTTCGATGCCGCTGGAAAACAGTACCAGGCTCAATCCAAACAACAGAAAACCGCTGGTATCGAAACGGCGGCGCGGCGTGGTGAAATCCGGCATATATTTGCGCGCGTACAGTATCCCGATAATGCCGATAGGAATATTAATGAGGAAAATCCAGTGCCAGCTGGCCCAGGTGACCAGCACGCCGCCGAGCACCGGCCCAAGAATCGGGCCAACAAGTCCGGGCATAGTGACGAAGTTCAGTACGGGGAGCAGTTCGCTGCGCGGGTAGGCTCTTAATAATGCCAGACGCGCCACCGGCATCATCATGGCGCCGCCTATCCCCTGAATTACGCGAAAGATAACCAGCTCCATTAATGAACTAGAGAGGGCGCAGGCCAGTGAACCGAGCGTAAACAGGCCGACGGCAATGATAAACACCTTACGGGTGCCGAAGCGGTCAGCTAACCAGCCGCTGACCGGGATAAGCATAGCGACCGTTAATGTGTAGCTGATAATGGCAGACTGCATGGCCAGCGGTGAACGGTTTAGGCTATGCGCAATGGCGGGAAGGGCGGTGTTGAGAATCGTGGCATCCAGCGCCTGCATAAAAAAAGCCATGGCTGCAATCCACGGCAGTCCGGCCATACTGCGCCCTTTTTTTTCGCTCATGCGGAACCCTTGTTACTTGCCTGAATGGTTTGGTGCGTTCAATAACGTCTGGCAGGCGTTAAGCGCTCGCGGGCCATCGCTATCCTGGATAGCGTCGACAATGGCCTGGTGGAGATCCAGCTTTACCACTTCGTTCTGAGTAATCGAAGTGAAGTAGGTGTGGTAGACCGAATGAAACAGAGAAGCGAAAGCGATCAGGAACGGATTTCCGCTCATTTCATAGATGTGCTCATGCCAGGCCATATCGACTTCTATCCAGCGTTCGCGCAGAAAGCGTTTTTTTAACTGGCCCATCTCTTCCATTAAGGTATTGAGCTGGGCCTTTTGTTCTGCGTTGCCAAAGGTGGCCGCCAGAAAACAGGCCTGAGGCTCAAGGCTGCTGCGCATAACCAGGAAATGGCTCACCACCTCTTCAAAGTTATCTTCCGTTAACCACCATGAGAGCAGCTCCTTGTCGAGGAAGTTCCAGCTACTGCGTGGCATGACTCGGGTACCGATACGCGGGCGCGGCAACAGCATCCCTTTGGCGGTAAGCGTCTTAACCGCTTCGCGTACCGCGGTGCGACTCACGCCAAACTGTTCGCCCAATTCCATTTCGCCTGGAAGAATACTTTCCGGCGGGTATTCGCCGGTCAGGATTTTTTGAGCCAGTTTCTCTGCTAATACCCAGGAGATGTTCTTTTGTGCCGCCAGTTGCTGTGCGCTTAAAGACATATATGCCGTTCCTTTCTCTTTTTATCTGTATCAGTATGCCATCTGGTGGACTATTTCGTTGGTTAAAACAGCAAAACGCTGGTTTTTTGCCACGTTACGAGCTGGTTTGGTGAAAAAAGAGACGGTTGAAAAGTTTTTTTTAAACAGGGCTTGTCAACGTCTCAGAACTCCCTATAATGCGCCTCCACTGACACGGAACAACGGCACGCAAGCCGCCGGGTCAGCGGGGTTCAGAGATGAACGCCAAC
>NZ_MTEG01000003.1:0-3374 GCF_002108615.1 Klebsiella sp. YJ | reverse complement strand
CTGCTGGCGCTGCGCGATAAGTTCGATCTGGCGTTCGCTAACGATCCGGATTATGACCGTCACGGCATCGTCACGCCGGCAGGTCTGATGAACCCGAACCACTATCTGGCGGTGGCGATTAACTACCTGTTCCGGCATCGTCCGCAGTGGGGCCAGGATGTCGCCGTCGGTAAGACGCTGGTCTCCTCGGCGATGATCGATCGCGTGGTGAACGACCTCGGCCGTAAGCTGGTGGAAGTGCCGGTGGGCTTTAAATGGTTTGTTGACGGTCTGTTCGACGGCAGCTTCGGCTTCGGCGGCGAAGAGAGCGCGGGCGCCTCGTTCCTGCGTTTTGACGGTACCCCGTGGTCGACCGACAAAGACGGGATCATCATGTGCCTGCTGGCGGCAGAAATCACCGCCGTCACCGGTAAAAACCCGCAGGAGCACTACGACGAGCTGGCCGCCCGCTTCGGCGCGCCGAGCTATAACCGTCTGCAGGCTTCGGCCACTTCCGCACAGAAAGCGGCGCTGTCGAAGCTGTCGCCGGAAATGGTCAGCGCCAGTCAGCTGGCCGGCGACCCGATCACCGCACGTCTGACCGCCGCGCCGGGCAACGGCGCATCGATTGGCGGTCTGAAAGTGATGACCGACAACGGCTGGTTCGCCGCACGTCCGTCAGGTACGGAAGACGCTTACAAGATCTACTGCGAGAGCTTCCTCGGTGAAGCACATCGTAAGCAGATCGAGAAAGAAGCGGTGGAAATCGTAAATAGCGTGCTAGCAGCGCACCACTAGAGCAACTGACGTACTCCGGGGAGCCGGGGTACGTCACAGTTAACCGGCGATGAAATTAACTTCTACGCCGACACCAGTACAGGCGTCACTTTGTCAGAACGTAAGGATCGGTACGATTCGCAAAAGGTTATTGCTGCGGGGACTCTATGAATATCTATGTTGTTACCAATAATAATTTCATGCTTGAAGGTCTGAAATGTATGTTTAGCGACAACAGCCTCTCCGTCAACAGGGTTTTATTTTCCCGGATCACCGAAATTGCTTTCAGCAACAGCGATGTGGTGATTGTGGAGTCAGAGCTGAAAACCTGCGATGCCGGGCGTCTCAAACATCTGCACATTTCACCAGTCAATATCATCTTTTTATTAAAACCGCGGTCAGGAATGAGGGGGACAGGTCGCGAAGCGGTATTCATTGATACCGAATTAACAGGTAATGAATATCTCATGATAAGGCAGGTTTTTAAAAAAATGCGGATTCATCTGAAGAGGGAAAAGTTGGCGTTTACCAAAAGAGAAGCGCATATCATCCATCTGATTTTAAATGGCTACTCGCTGGTGGAAATTTCTCGCCGCCTGCTAATCTCCATAAAAACGGTTCAGTCTTATGTCAATATTATTTTGCATAAACTGAATGCCACAAAAATAAGTGAAATATACCGTTGTAAAAGCCTCATCATTGACAGCTTTGCCAGGAAAAATTTGCATCTTCAATGAGATATGGATTTTTCCTGATACACTATCCATCGATAAACGACAAAGAAAAAGGCAATGTCAGCGGCGACATTGCCTCGCGAATATTATAAGGTTTCGTTTTGCACCACAGCACTGCGTGGGCCTGTATTACGTCCATTGCTCAGGAAGACCACGCCAAACAGCAGAATCACCGAGACGATGGCGGAGAACAGATAGAATACAAAATGGTAGCCAAACGCATCAAACAACATCCCCACCGGGATCGATAACAACACGATACCCAGCGAGCTGGCGATCTGGAATCCCACGAGGAAGATGGTGGAGGATAAGCGAGAATCAAAGTTGGACACGCTGTATTTGAATACCGAGATCACAAACAGCGGTACTTCAATCGCATGAAATAGCTTAATCAGCGAGATGATGTAAGGGCTTTCTGAGGTTGCTGACACCAGAATGCGACAGATCATGATCATGCCTCCTGCAATCAGCGCTTTTTTCGCTCCCACCTTGTTTACAAAGAAGGGGATGACGGCCATTCCGATGGCTTCCAGCACCACCTGGAAGGAGTTCAGATAGCCGTAGACCCGGGTCCCGGTCTCGACGGATGAGAACAACCCGGCATAGAACACAGGAAACATCTGCTGATCGTAGATATTATAGAATGACCAGGTCCCGGTGATGAACAGCACGAAAATCCAGAATTTAATATCTTTAAAGACGGCGATAAAATCGTCTTTGTGCACCTTTTCAAGGTGGTGAGTACCGCTGGCCGTTTGTTCGCTTTTAAATAACATATTGATAATAATAAAGCACACACCAAACAGCGATACCAGCCAGAAGTTAATGTGCGGATTGATGGCGAAAAAGATCCCGGCGAGTAAGGCTCCAATCGCATAACCAAACGAGCCCCACGCCCGGGCGGTACCGTATTCAAAGCAAAATGCCCGTGCCATTTTCTCAGTGAAACTATCCAGTAATCCGCAACCGGCGAGGTAGCCAATACCAAAGAACAATGAGCCGATCGCTAAACCTAACGAGAAGTTGTGCCGCAGCAGCGGTTCATATATATAAATCAGGAACGGACCAGTGAGAACTAAAATGACACTCAGGAGCCAGATCAGATGCTTTTTGAGGCCGAGTTTATCCTGGATTATTCCGTAGCCAATCATAAAAATCATACTGGTAAACTGATTGACGGAGTACAGGGTTCCAAGCTGCGTGCCGGTGAGACCGATTGTTCCTTTAAGCCAGATGGCATACAGAGACCACCATAGCGACCAGGCGATAAAAAACAGAAATGAATAACCGGAGGCATAGCGGTAATATTCATTTTTAAAAAATGAAAAAGCCTTCATATTTATTTCCTTGTCACAATATTTTTATTTTAGTAAACAGAATCCTGTAACGCTATCATCGTCTTCAAGGCCCGCTAGTGATATGGCAGGGCGGCTAGATTCAATATAATAATCGGCTCTGATAGAGACAGCGGTATGATTTCTATTATTTAATTTACGGCTTCAGGTACATTTCTTTTCTTGATGATAAAAACCTCAGCATAGATATCATATTGACGCTGACTGAACGGCATGGATAAATAACTACGGGTTTATTATTACTATTAAGTTCGCCGCAATACAACCTGTCGAACGTGATGTTAATCACAATGGTTAACGTTAACATTGATCCAGGGGAGGGAGCACGATAGAGACCAGGTGTCATAAGAGGTTAAGAGGTTAACGCCGCGGGTTGCGTGAATACGTCCTGCGGATGTTGTCCACTTTTCGGACAGAAAAGGATGGGGGGGAGGTCATTTAACTTATGTTGCGTGGGTATCGGCTGCTTTCACACGTCACCAGAGGGTGTCTGGACGTTTTCCCGTCAGTTTGACTAGACATTCAACGT